>JAJYIW010000323.1 GCA_021789855.1 Chloroflexota bacterium
AAATGGCCGAGGTATGGGGCCTTTCTGAATGGGCGCGCCTCACCCAGGCGAATTCAACGTTTGGCGCATTGGAAGAGCCTTTGCAGGCCTCCCTGATCCAGAGCATGGGAGTCGATCCGGAACGGTTAGAAGAGCTGAGAAGCACACCGCTCACTTCGCTGGACGAGACCGATCGCCAGCAAGTGATCATGGTCATGGGAGAACATGTTCAATCTGAAATCTACCGCCAACTATTATTGAGCGTGATCTCCGAGCTGTGGGTCGATTACCTGACGAAAGTGGAAGCGTTGCGGGTATCCATTGGCCTGGAAGCTTACGCTCAACGTGACCCCTTGGTGCAGTATAAAGGGCAGGCCAGCACCATGTTTCAGGGATTGTTATCGGAAATCCGTGCGAGTGTGATCAGCCGGATGTATATTTACCGCCCTCGCCCCGCCGCGCCAACACCCATCGAAAAGACCTTGAGCGGTGCGGTTCAGACTTCGGCAGCCAACGCTCCGAATGAGCTGCCGTCCCCGGCGCAAACGGTCGGAGCTGCCCTGGCGGGCCGGCCGGCTGGCCAGCCCTCTTCGGCCAATGAGCCGGCGCGGAAGAAACGCAAGCGTCATTAAACTGCTTTAGGAAAGGCGATCCCCCATCAGGGAGAAAATTGGAGCCATCGATTCGCCCGGCCGGAGCCTTCTTATCCTTGCCTAAATTGGACCTGCATCGCCACCTGGAAGGGTCGATGCGTGTGAGCACGATGATGGAAATTGCCAGGAAATATGGCCTGGCGATGCCCAGCACCTCCTTCCTCCGTTCGCTGGTGCAGGTCCAATCGAATGAGGAATGGAGTTTCCGCGCGTTTCTCTCCAAATTTAAAGTCTTACGCATGTTTTTTCGCACGCCTGAAATTATCGCACGCATCACCCGCGAAGCCATCGAAGATGCGGCGTTAGACGGGCTGAAATACCTTGAGCTGCGGTTTACCCCGTATGCCTTGAGCCTGGGTCAGAATTTCCCCGTGGGAGATGTGCTGGATTGGGTTTGCGCCAGTGCACACCAGGCCAGTCAAGACTTTGGCATCCAGACGAAGCTTATTGTCAGCGTTAACCGGCATGAACCTGTGGCGCAGGCTGAAGAGGTGGTTCACCTGGCCGTTGATCGCATCCCCATGGGGATCGTGGGCCTGGACCTGGCAGGAAATGAGGCCGAGTTTTCTCCAGAACCTTTCGCGGGTTTGTTCCTCCAGGCGAAAAAGAGCGGGTTGCACCTGACCATCCATGCAGGAGAATGGGCCGGCCCGGCCAGCGTCCGTTATGCGATCGAGAGGATGGACGCCGACCGGGTGGGTCATGGTGTGAGGATCCTGGAAGATCCCTCCACCGTTGCCCTGGCGCGTGAGCGAGGGCTATGTTTCGAAGTGTGCGTTACCAGCAATTACCAGACCGGGGTCGTGTTAAAGCTGGCCGATCACCCCTTGCCTGCCATGTTAGCCGAGGGATTAAAGGTCAGCATCTGTACGGACGACCCCAGTATTTCTCAAATCACATTAAGCGGTGAATATCAACGGGTGCACAATGACCTGGGCGTCACGGTCGACCAGCTTCATCAGGCGGTGCTGGACGCTGCCCGGGCTGCATTTCTACCTGAATTCGAGCGGTTGGCCCTGGTCAATCGCTTCCGCGAAGCCCTGGTGGAGTGAAACATGCATATTCTGGTCACCAATGATGACGGTATCACGGCCCCCGGGCTCATGGCCCTCGCCCGGGCGATGCGCCCCCTGGGTAAAGTGAGCGTGTTGGCGCCCGATCATAACTGGTCGGCTTCGGGCCATGTGAAGACATTAAACCGGCCCTTGAGGGTGAGAGAGGTTCACCTGGCAGATGACCTGAAAGGGTACGCCAGCGACGGCGCCCCTTCGGATTGTGTTGCCCTGGCCATGCTCGGTTTTTTTCCAGAAAAAGTAGACCTGGTGGTGTCAGGCATCAATCCGAATATTAATGTCGGCCATGACCTCACCTATTCTGGCACCGTGACTGCTGCGATGGAAGCAGTCATTTCCGGTGTTCCTGGCCTGGCTTTTTCTATGGATTCTCCTGTTGATTCATTGGATGAATTACATTATGAGTCAGCGGCCAGGGTGGCCTCGAAGATCACGGAGAAAGTCATTGCTGGGCAGTTTCCGCCATCTACCCTGCTCAATATTAATATCCCCAACCTGAGAGAGAACGAAATCAAGGGAATCCGGGTCACCCGGCAAGGCCTGCGCATATATCGAGACCAGTTGGTCAGGCGCCTCGATCCGCGTAACCGTCCTTATTACTGGATTGGGGGAGATTCGCCGCTGGGCGTCCCAGAAGAGGGCACTGATTACGGCGCGGTGACAGATGGCTGGGTCTCGATCACCCCGCTTAAGTTGGATTTGACCGATTACGAGACTTTATCGATTTTAAGCCGTGCACCCTGGGAGCTTTAAACCATGAGCTCCTCGTCGAGGACTCGAACCTCGAACCTAGCGGTTAACAGCCGCCCGCTCTGCCAATTGAGCTAACGAGGAATGCGAGGTGAATTATACGTGTATGGTGAAAGCGTGTCAAGGCAAGCGCGAGGGTAAATATTGATTGG
Organism: Chloroflexota bacterium; assembly: GCA_021789855.1. GTDB lineage: Bacteria > Chloroflexota > Anaerolineae > Anaerolineales > Anaerolineaceae > JAJYIW01. The sequence continues at coordinate 2,608 of JAJYIW010000323.1, forward strand.
CGACTTGCTCGCCAGCTTGATCGTTCGGTTAGGAGGTGCCTGATGAAGCCCATGGTTTATATCACCCGCCATTTACCCCAAAAAGCGATGGAAACCCTGTCTGAATTTTGTGAGCCGGTTGTTTGGGATGCCGATTTACCACCGGGGGATGCGGAATTACGGAAGCAGGTGGCAGATAAAGAGGGCTTGCTGTGCTTGCTGACCGATCGGGTTGACGCCGAATTAATCCAGTCGGCCCCACGTTTGCGGGTGATCAGCCAGTGCGCGGTAGGATTTGATAACATCGA
>JAJYIW010000068.1 GCA_021789855.1 Chloroflexota bacterium
GGGCAGCAGAGGAAGGTACACTGGTATCAGAAGCCAGGCGCCAGGATTGGCCATTATCATCGCTCTGGTAGATGGCAAGCCGGGTTTTAGCCGGCCCGAAGGTCAATACCGGAAGGATACCTTGCCCAGCAACGTTGAAGGATGGCATTTCGTACCTGGCCGGCTCTTTAGCCTGATCCACCACATTTTGAATTTGCCAGGTTTTTCCGCCATCCTCAGTGAGGTATAGAACATTATGGTCAATGCCGGTCACGATCCAACCGCGAGAAGGGTCGGTGAAATAAACCGGGTCTCCTCCGGGCAGGCTCATGGTTTCCCAGGTATCGCCGCCATCGGATGTCTTGAAAAGAGAGCCAAGGTTGAACGCCGGGCTGGATTGGCGTTTGATCACGATCCAACCCGTTTTGAGATCCAGGGTGAAAATGGATACTTTGCCAACGATCGATGCCGGATCGCCAGGTGAAAATACGGGCATCGAGGTAAAATCCCAGGAATTCCCTCCGTCCTGGGTGCGAGAAAGCGCCAGGTGCTGGGTGCCATCGGCATCGCCATAAACCAGGATTAACCAGCCATGGTTAAGATCCATAAAATGAGCCGCCGCAATCGACCATCCATCGATCTGGGTGGGTGTGATATCCTTCCAGCTACTACCATAATTATCAGTCCAGAAAAGCTTTCCATTGAGTAGCAGCCACCCCTGGGTCTGGTTGACCAGTTGAAAATCTGATAAATTCAACTGAGAAGCTGCGGGAGTAGATGGAGGCGGAGTCTGGCTTGCCTGGATGGCTTGAAAGCGAAAAGGCACGCCTGGCAAGGGAGCACAGGCTTGTAAGATAAAGCTGATCATTGCCAGGAATTTAATCCCGAAAAATAACGGCCGGTTGAGCATAACTAAATAAAGTCTCCAATAAAAGAATAAAGCAGGCGCCAACTGCCGATTCATAGCTGATACAAGTTTTATACCATTAAATTGAGACAGGCGCCGGCTTTCCCCGGCTCGCCGAAAAGACGATTCCCACTACCGCAATGCCTGTCGCCAGGAGAAAGCCTGCATGCATGGCATTAAAAATTAACTGGCTATCCACCAGGCTAAGCGAAGGATCACTGGAGCTGGTGAGGGTTGTCAAAACGGCACCTGATAGGCCAACCCCCAGAACCATCCCCACGTTCCGGGCCGTCGCCAGGACACCGGCAGCTATTCCCTGGCGCCGCCGAGGCGCACTGCCCATGATAGCGCTGTTGTTAGGGGATACAAACATCCCCACGCCAATCCCCACAATGGCCAGGGAAACCGCCAGGTAGAAAGACGACGAGTTTCCATTAATCCATGCCAGCATAAAAGTCCCGATGGCCAAAATGGCCATTCCCAGGGTGGCAGGTAACCGGGTGCCGATTTTATCCGATAAAGTTCCACTGATAGGGGTAATGATAGCCATCATTAAGGGTTGCGCCGTCAGAATCAAGCCTGCCGCGGCGGGGCTGAATCCCCTGCCCTGGATCAGGTAAAATGGCAGTAAAAAAGTTATGCTGTACATGGCCATGTAATTCAGCACAGCCGCGCCGGCTCCCGATGAAAATAATCTGTCTTTAAATAAGCTCATGTCCAGCATAGGTTCCACAGTCCGCAATTCAAGGTAAACGAACCCGATCATGCCTGCTATAGAAACCGCCAGCAAGCTGATGGTCAAGAGGGATAACCAGCCCCAGCTTGAACCCTCGTTCAAAGCCAGCATTAAGGTCGATAACCCGAATAAAAACAGCAGCGAGCCAGGAATATCAAAACGCTCTTTTTGGATATCAGACCGGATCGACGATATAAATAAGGCGCTAAGGGTCAAGCCAGCCAATCCAACAGGAACATTAATGAAAAAAACTAAGCGCCAGGAAAACACCTGGGCGAGGAATCCGCCTAACGCCGGCCCGGTCATCAGGCCCAGGTAGGTCATGGTCCCCTGGAGACCCAGCACCCTCCCTCTTTGCTGAGGTGGAAAGGTTTGGGTCAGGATGGCGGGGGAATTTGACATTAACATCGCGCCCCCAATGGCTTGCAAACCTCGAAAAACGCTTAAAATAGTAGGGTTCTGGGCTAATCCACATAGGATTGAACCCGAAACAAAGAGGCCATACCCCGCAAGATAAATGGGCTTGTGACCGATCAAATCGCCCAGGCGGCCGAATGAAAGGAGCAATCCACTCACGACAACCAGATAGACAATCACGGCCCACTCAACGGCTGAAACCGTGCTGTTAAAATCTTGCCTGATGATCGGCAAAATGGTATTGGCTACGCTGCCATCCAAAGCTGACATGAATGTGCCAATTCCAACAGCCAACAGTATATAATTACGGTGTTTTATCCATACCTGGTTTGTATTTATATCTACCGCCACAATGTTTCACCTTGATTATCCAAACAATTTTCCAGTATTCTGGCGTTGGACACCCACCAATTCTAACCTGGATTATATATTTTTTGGAATTCAATCCGGACAACTTGAACAAAGAGGTCAAACATGGAAGATACATTAAGCCATCCCAGGCGACGGCTACGCGATTTAGGCATCACCATTGGCACCCTGCCCCCAGGGCCCCACAATGCTATCACGGATGTGCCCGGCGTATTAATTGGGCACGCCACCTTAATTTATGATCAACCCCATGTGGTCAGGACCGGGGTCACGGCGATCCTTCCCAGGGATGGCGAAATAGCGCATGATTATGCTTTTGCCGGGTTTCACCGGTTTAATGGCTTTGGCGAGATTACCGGCATCCAATGGATTGAAGAATCGGGTTTGCTCACCTCGCCGGTTATGCTGACCACCACCAACCAGATCGGCCTGGTGCGGGATGTCCTCCCAGAATATGGTTTCCGCCATTACCAGCATGGCGCGTATTACCTCCCGGTAGTGGCCGAAACGTATGACGGCTGGCTCAATGAGATGCAAGCCAGGCCGATCCAGAAAGAGCACGTGTTCCAGGCCCTGGATAACGCCCATGGTGGAGCGGTGGCCGAAGGCAACGTGGGAGGCGGCACGGGAATGATCTGCCACGATTTTAAAGGGGGCATCGGCACATCCTCGCGAGTGGTCGCCATCGAAGGTGAAGCTTATACCCTGGGAACCCTGGTTCAGGCTAATTACGGCGACCGCAAGCTTCTAACGGTGTCAGGAGTCCCCATCGGGCGGGAGCTGGGGTACGATATCGTTCCCAATGCCTGGCAAGAGCCGCCGTTATCCAGCTCGATCATCGTGGTGATCGCCACGAATGCACCCTTGCTTCCCGCTCAATGCCGGCGACTGGCGCAACGAGCCACCACCGGGCTGGCGCACGTGGGTGGATCCGGGCACAATACCAGCGGCGATCTATTCCTGGCCTTTGCCACCGGAAACCACATAAAACCGAGCGCCACCGGCATCTTGCCGCTCAAAGGGATGCTCTCTGACCAAAAAATGGACCCCTTGATCGATGCGACGGTGGAATCTGTGGAAGAATCGATTTTAAATGCTCTGACCATGGCTGAAACCATGACCGGCTACCTGGGTCACACCGCCCATGCGTTACCCCTGGATCGTCTCCAAGCCATTATGGAGCGTTATTCTCGATCATCCTAATTTCGTTGTATAATTTTGCTGAAATGAAATTAAAATTCTTTACCTGGGTATTAGTAGCCATTTTATTGGCCGCCATCCTGTTGGCCGCCTGTTCGACTCCGCCGACGGGTGGAACTCCGACCACACCGGCCATTACCGCTACGGTTCCGCAGGTCTTGCCAGCAACTGCCGCGCCAACTGCCACGCTGACCCCTACACCGATTCCCCCCACCCCAACCACGGCCCCAACAGAAACACCGCAAGCCACATCTCCCACGCCCAGCACGCTTCATACCTTGACCATGGCAAGCGGGCAGACGGAAACATCGGCGAACGGCCACCTGGATGCGAACCAGCAAGCTGGCTTCAACTTTACTGCCCAGGCCGGCCAATACCTGGAGCTGGCCCTTAATACCACCGATCCTACCATGATCCTGGAGGTCACCACCCCCGACAACCAACCCCTGGTCAAAGCTGCGGATCAGGTGCAATCCTGGCAAGGAACGCTGCCAGCCAATGGCCAATACCAGGTGACCATCCTCTCAAAAGACACACCCGGCGATTATTCACTGGCCATCACCATTCCGGTCCGGGTGCAATTTGCCCCTGGAACGACCAGCCTCACCCTTCAGGGCACCGTCGCCGGCCAGCAGGTCACCACTTATATGGTCAAAGCCCAGAAAGACCAGACATTATCGGTGTCGATTAACTCAAAAGGAAATGACATCTTTTTATCTATTTACGGGCTGGAAGATGGCCAACCCTATTTGCGCTCCATGATGGGAAGCACATCGGCATCGATACAATTACCCGTGAGCCAGGATTACATGGTTCAATGCGTATCGAATAACGCCGGAGAAGAAGCCTTCGAAATCACCATCTCCGTCAAGTGAAGCATGATGAACACAGCCTGACCCTCAGGGCTAGCGGGTTAAACGCCGGTACTTCATCCGGTGAGGGGTGTCGGCGTTAATGCCCAGGCGCTTATGGCGGTCCGCTTCATAGTCAGACCAGTTCCCCTCAAACCAATGAATCGAGCCATCTTCCTCAAAGGCCAGGATGTGGGTGGATATCCGATCCAGGAACCAGCGGTCGTGGGACACCACCAGTGCGCTGCCAGCAAAGTTCTCGAGAGCTTCTTCGAGAGCGCGCAGCGTGTTGACATCGAGATCATTCGTGGGCTCATCTAATAAAAGCACGTTAGCCCCTTGCTTGAGTATTTTGGCCAGGTGAACCCGGTTCCGCTCGCCGCCGGACAACATCCCCACTTTCTTTTGTTGATCCGGGCCAAGAAAGTTAAAGGACGAAACATACGCCCGGGAATTGCGTTTGCTGCCGCCCAGGTTGATATAATCCTCGCCTTCCGAGATTTCTTCCCAAACGGTCTTATCGGGATTGAGCGACTCACGGCTCTGATCGACATAACCCAACTGAACGGTATCGCCTATACGAATGGCGCCTCTGTCAGGTTTTTCCTGGCCGGTCAACATCCGCAACAAGGTCGTTTTTCCTGCCCCGTTCGGTCCGATGATGCCAAGGATGCTCCCGGGAGGAAGCACAAAATCCAGCTGGTCGATGAGCAGGTGGTCGCCATAAGCTTTGGTGATCCCTTTCCCCTCAATGACGATATCCCCCAGGCGAGGGCCCGGCGGAATATAAATTTCAAGGTCTTCCCGGCGTTTTTCCTGTTCCTGGCTCAACAATTGCTCATAGGCGGTGATGCGCGCTTTTCCTTTGGCCTGCCGGGCTTTGGGCGACATCCGGATCCATTCCAGCTCCCGCGCCAAAGTCTGCAAGCGCTTGCTTTCACCCTTCTCTTCCCGCCGCAAGCGCTCCTGCTTTTGTTCCAGCCAGGAGGAATAATTTCCTTTCCAGGGAATCCCAAACCCTCGATCGAGCTCCAGAATCCAGCCCGCCACGTTGTCCAGGAAGTAACGGTCATGGGTGACGGCGATTACGGTGCCTTTGTACTGCTGTAAATGCCGCTCAAGCCACGCCACCGATTCGGCATCCAGGTGGTTCGTCGGCTCATCCAGCAAGAGAATGTCCGGCTCGGTCAACAAAAGACGGCAAAGCGCCACCCGCCGGCGCTCTCCGCCAGACAATATTTTTATAGGCGTGTCCTCAGGGGGGCAACGTAAGGCATCCATGGCGATGGACAGGCGGTTGTCGAGAGTCCAGGCATCATGCTTGTCCAGCTCTTCTTGCAGGCGACCTTGTTTCTCAATTAATGCGTCATAATCCGCATCCGGTTGCGAAAAGGCCTCGCTGATCGCATCGTACTCATGCAACCGATCCACGATCGGTTGCACACCTTCTTCCACCACCTGCCTGATCGTTTTGCTATTGTCCAGAGCGGGCTCCTGATCGAGAAGCCCCACGGTGTATCCGGGGGAAAACGCCACCTCGCCGGTATATTCCTTGTCTTTGCCCGCAATGATTTTTAATAGAGTGCTTTTCCCAGCCCCATTCAAGCCTAAAACGCCTATCTTGGCGCCGTAAAAAAAGCCAAGCGAAATATCCCGAAGAACCAACTTATTGGTGGGGGGAAAACTCCTCCCTACACGAGACATCGAAAAGATCACTTGCTGATCGGACATGCCATGCTCCTCTGTGCCAATCTGTGGAACCGTCCCGGCCTCGCCTTACCGCTTCTCGGCCTGGAAGCGCCCACAACCTTATCATTTTAATCGATTTGCCATTGCATAACAGGCCAAAACCCTGTAAAATCCCTGCCATCCGTTAATCCGTATTGAGGGATGGATTAACGGGGATTATCGAGTCAATCATTACCAATAAATTGTCCACAGGAGCACCATGAAGCCATTGGCTGAACCTTTACCCGTACTAGACATTGAGCCCGTTACAAAAGATAAATGGGAACACTTGCTTCATCACCTGGCCTCTTTAAATTCGGTCATGGTCGCCTTCTCAGGTGGGGTAGATAGCGGCCTGCTGAGCGTAGCCGCCCATTATGCTCTACCCGGTAAAATGCTGGCTGTGACCATTAAAACCCCGGTCGAAACAGATGGGAGCATGGAGGCTGCCGTTAACCTGGCCGGGCAGTTCGGGTTTGCTCACCGGATCATCGAATACAACGACCTGGACAACGCCGAATTCGTGGCTAACACCCCGGAGCGTTGTTATGTTTGTAAGCATGCGGATTTTAAGATACTCTGGGCTCTGGCCCATTCAGAAGGCTTTGACCACCTGATCGAAGGAACCAACGCAGATGATACCAGCGATTACCGCCCGGGGCGCAAGGCCATTATGGAATGGGAGGTCCTCAGCCCCTTGATGGACGCCGGCCTGGCGAAATCTGAGATACGCTCCATTTCCAGGGCTTTGGGATTGTCTAATTGGGACCGCCCCAGCTCACCTTGCCTGGCCTCGCGTTTTCCCTACGGCACCAAACTGACGCGAGAAGGACTGGAAAAAGTGGCCGCCGGCGAAGCCTACCTGCAACAGTTAGGCTTTCGAATCGTCCGCGTGCGTTACGGTGGAGCCATGGCTCGGGTTGAAGTGGCCCCGGCTGAAATCACTCGCCTGGTTTCTTTGCGTGATGAAGTGGTCCCTTATTTTAAAAAGCTGGGCTTTAAATACGTCGTGATGGACCTGGAAGGATATCGCCAGGGCTCGCTGAATGAAGTGTTGGTAAGGAAATGACAGCTATCGATACCTGGGCATCACTTCATTAATAAAAAGGTCAATACCATCCAGCCTGGGAAAATCCACGAAGCGCAAGATAAAGTGTTCAACACCCAGTTGGGCATATTCATCCAATTTTGAGGATACCTCATCCGGCGTGCCAATAATACCCGATTCTTCATTATAAAACCGACTGGATTTCGCAGCCTGTAAGGCCAGCTCATGAGTCGGAGCTACCGATACGCAATCTATGCTTAAAGTCTTGACAATGCTGGCGGGATCACGGCCAATGGCCTGGCAGTGCCCAGCCAGGGCTGCGAGGGCATCTTGATATTGCGCCGGCGACATCCCCACACCATTCCACCAGTCTGCATATTTAGCCACCACGCGCAAGGTCAGCTTCCGCCCCGAACCGCCGATCATGATCGGCGGCACCGGGTCGGGCTTTGGCTGGCAGATGGCATCCGTGACATGATAATATTTCCCCTGGAAGGTGGTCCTCGGTTGATTCCACATGCCTCGTATAATTTGAACGGCTTCTTCCAATTGTTGGATGCGCACGGCAGCTGAAGGAAAATCATAGCCATAGGCCCGGTATTCATCCTCTTTCCAACCGGCGCCCAGCCCCAGGATAAACCTTCCACCCGATAGCACTTGCAGATTGGCCACCATTTTGGCCAACAGCGCAGGAGGCCGGTATGATTGGGACATCACAATCGTCCCAAATTTTAATGGGGTGTATTTAGCACAAAGATAGATCAGGGTCGTCAGGCATTCGAAGGTATCCGTGGATTGATCCATCGAGCCCATCCAGGGTTGAAAATGGTCGGCGACCCACACCGAGTCAAAGCGTCCTTGAATTTCATTCAATACCGCATAGTGTTGGTCAATAAACGCCTGCGTGGGGCTTCCGTCTACTGGGAAGTCTGGGGTACGCCACCCAAAATGTAATGTCATCTCTGCCTCCTGATGGTAAGTATCTATCCACATTATTTTATACTCAATTATCTATTTGATGGCCCATCAGGTGGCGCTCTCAGGTTGCAGTCATGCCAGAATAGAGATACAATAACTACCAATTTTATCCGATCCGAGGCCCCAACGTTGGGTTCGACAGGCCTGGATCGAGATTGGAGATATGAATGAATTACGTCAGCTTTTCTCCTCATTTTCCACCCAATTATTACCCATTCTGCACCGGGTTAAAATCACTCGGCGTTAACGTTTTAGGTTTAGCCGATGCCACCTTTAACGAATTACGCCCGGAATTGAGGAATGCCTTAACGGAATATTACCGCGTTAACAACGCAACGAATTATGATGAGCTTTTGAAAGCCCTGGGCTATTTCACCCATCGTTATGGGAAGATCGACCGGCTCGAATCCCATAACGAGTATTGGCTTGAATCCGATGCCAGGCTAAGAACCGACTTCAATATCCCTGGGCTCCACACTACGGATATGCCACAGTTGAAACGAAAATCCGAGATGAAAAAAATGTACCGAAAAGCAGGGATTAAATCATCCCGCGGCGTCGTTGCGAAGACGCTGGATGAAGTTAATGCCATCGTCGCTGAATGTGGTTATCCGATTGTGGCCAAGCCCGATATCGGCGTTGGGGCGTACAAGACTTATAAAATTCATAATTCCACCGAGCTGCAAGCTTTTATGACCAACCCGCCTTCCGTGGATTATATATATGAAGAATATATTCCTGGAAAAATTGTCACCTTTGACGGCCTAACCGATCAACAAGGAAACATTGTGTTTTCTTCCTCTATGGAATACAGCGAAGGCGTGATGGATCTGGTCAACCATAACCTGGATTTCTGGTACTATACCATTCGCAAGATACCTTCCGATCTGGAAAAAGTCGGGAAAAAGTTGATCAAAGTCTATGGGATTCGGGAAAGGTTTTTCCATCTGGAATTCTTTCGCCAGCCAGATGGAGAGCTGGTCGGGCTGGAAGTGAATATGCGCCCGCCGGGTGGCCTGACCACGGATATGTGGAATTACGCCAACGATATCAATATTTATCAAGAGTATGCCAATATCGTGGTAAACAACAAGTTCTCTGCCACCGTGACACGGCCTTATCATGTCATTTATATCGGCCGCAGGAATAATAAACCCTATAAACATGCTCACCAGGACGTCATGGGAGCATTTCCAGGAAAAATTGTGCACTACGAGCCCATCAGCGGCATTTTCGCTTCGGCAATCGGTGATTACGGTTACCTGGCTCGATCACCCGACCTGGACGAAGTCGTCCAGATTGCTGAATGGGCGCTGGAGAAGGCATAAAGGGCGTGAACGTCGAATATCATAAAAATTGGAGCCAGCAGCTTAACCAGGAGATGGAGTTTAAGGTCTATGGAAGCGCCGGTAAACCGGTGCTGGTCTTTCCCTCCTTTGGAGGTCGCTTTTACGATTTTGAAGACTTTGGCATGATCCAGGCCATCTCCCACTTGATAGAAGCGGGACGATACCAGGTATTCACCGTGGACAGCATTGACCGCCAATCATGGGGCAATGCGAACATCCTCCCGCCCGAGCGCGCCCGGCGGCATGAAGATTACGACCGTTACATCACCCAGGAAATGATCCCTTATATTCAGAACCGCCTGCCAGCTCCCAGCCTTCTGTTGGCAACGGGTTGCAGCATGGGCGGATACCATTCGGCCAACTTCTTTTTCCGCCACCCCGATCTCTTCGATAGCGTAGTGAGCTTAAGCGGCTTACTCCAGGTTAGAATGTTCGTCGGCGAGTATATGGATGACATCGTCTATTTTAACTCCCCGTTGCTGTACCTGCGAAACCTGCAAGATCCATGGTACCTTGAGAAGTACCGGCGGAGCCAAATTATCCTTTGCGCCGGTCAGGGCGCGTGGGAGGACGCCATGAACACGGATATCCAGGAGATGCGCCAAATTTTAATGGAAAAACAGGTGCCAGCGTGGATCGACCTGTGGGGATACGACGTCAACCATGATTGGCCCTGGTGGCGGAAACAACTTCCGTATTTCCTGGAGAAATTAGCCAGCGAGGCGCGTGCGTGACCATCTGGGTTGAGACGACCGAAGTTAAATCGTATGAGACAGATAGCTTCAACCGGTGGAAGCCATCCGCTTTTTTTCAGGCCATGGAAGAAGCCGCCACCCACCATGCCAGCTCATTCGGTTTTTCATACGATCGCATGGTCGAACAAAAAATGATCTGGATCCTCTCCCGGGTCAGGATTCAAATTGACAGGTATCCCAGAGTATCCGATCGGGTATCCATCCAGACCTGGTCAAGGGGGGTCCAACAAAAATTATTTTTTGGCCGGGATTTTATTTTCAACAACGATGCCGGCCAGCCTTTGGCTATGGCAAGTAGCCTGTGGGTCTTATTCAATCCCGAAACGCGGCGGTTCGTGATGCCCCAAGCGCTGCAGGCGGGTTTTCCTTCGCATGCAGATCAAAGCGTGTTTACAGCGCCTTTGGATAAAATTCCCATCCCTGAGAAGCAGGCCAGTTATCAAACGATGGTCGCCGGGTACAGTTCGGTAGACATGATGGGCCACGTCAATAACGCCGCTTATATCGATTGGATCTGCGACTGCTTCCAGCAAGCATTGTTCAAAGGGGATTTTATCGACCAGCTCCAAATTAACTACCTGAACGAAATCATGCCTGGTGAAAGTACGATCCTGGCCATCAGCCAGACTGATCATTTAAAAGACACCTGGGTAGTCCAAGGCGTCAACTCAGCTACCCAGGTGAAGGCTTTTGAAGCCCAAATCCATTTAGGAAAATAATCTTATAGCACTTTTTTTATCGCCAGCCAGCCAGGTCTTTTTTCATTAGCTTTTTGGATGGCATCCACTGGCCCGATCACCACGGTGTGCCCTTTTTTAGTTACCTCGTCCAGCGCCTGCGCCATTTGCACAAAATCTTTCTCGGTGGTGCTCAAAAGCTCATCGCGGAATTGCTGCCGCCATTTGTCGGTGATTCCGAGCAGGTGCCGGGCCAATGAGCTAAAGCCTTTAGCATCCGGGAGCTGGTAGGTATCCAGCTCACCGACCGCGCCAATAATGGATTTTTCCAGCTCTTCGGCGTCCAGGTGGCCCTGGCGCAAGAACTCGGGCGTCTGATCATACGCCTGGACTGTGCTGACCAGGTTCGGATCCCGGTAGGACAGGTAAGAAAACGCACCTGAGTACTGTTCAAACACGGCAAAACCGCCGTATGCGCCACCCTGGACGCGCACTTTATCCCACAACCAGGTGGTATTGAGGTACTGCATGATGGCCAGCGATGACCCTTTAAGCTGGTAACCAGCATTAAACAGGTTACCACCTTTGGCGACAAAGTTGACCTGGGATGGAATGGTCAGGCCTTCCGAGGTGGGGGGTTGATCAAATAACCAGGCCTCGGAACGGACGGCTTCGCCAGGAAATAACTTTATAAACTCTTCAATCCGGACCTTATTCTCATTAAAACTGGCTCGATCGAGGGTGATATTCACGATCATATTACGGCGGTTGACCAGGTGAGAGCGAATGGCCAATAAACGATCCGCGACCTGCTGCCAGTCTTTTTCAATTAAATCGACCAGATCCCGTAAGAAAAAAAGATAAGAAATACCTGAAATCTTTTCATTAACGGCACCCGCTTCATTCATTGAGGACAGGAGGCGGGAATTGGCATACCGGTGGCCAGCATCCACGAGGCTGCTCTCGACCGAAGCTTTTTCTTCCAGCACGATTTGTTTAAATCGCTCTCGATTATCCAGGGTTCCATTGACAAGGATGTCCCTGAAGAGGGACAACATCAATTGGATTTTGGAAGCCATGCATTTTCCACGGACAAATAACCAGGCTTCCGAAGTCTCCCGATTTAACCCCTGTGAGACATAGGTCTGGTCATAAATGCCGCCAGTATCCCGGCCGATGCGCTGCAAGAGGTGGACATAATCCTCGCCCTCTGCACCCATCTCGGTCAATGCCCGGCCAAACAGGCTGACATACGGCAACCATTCTTGCGGCAATGTGTGCAGGTTCAGCCCCACATCGAGATATAAAATCCCATTCGTGAACAGGTCGTGGTAGAGCACCGGTGCGCCGGAAAAGCTCAGCGTTTCTTTGGGGATGATCCGGGGGGTTTTATCCAGATCGGCCAACGATAAGTGGGGAATGGTCGCTAAGGCTTCAGGCGAGTCGGGGGTTTCCTGCAGCTGCTTGAGAAGCCTCGTATCGCTGACGATTTGCTCCAATGCTGCCTGAGAAAAGCTGGCTTTCTCCTTGTCCAGGCGGGCTTGTTCAGCCTCAGCACGGCGCCGGGCCAACCCCGGATCCGGTTCCAAGACCACGACCAGCTGGTGGGGGTTATTGATCATCGTATCGGCGATCAGATATTCAAAATAATGCTCACCGGCGTCCAGCTTGCGCTTGATTGCCTCCAGTGGCTCATTGATGTGCAAGTCAACGAAAGGGCTGCCGTCGTACAGCCAGGTAGCCAGCGAGCGCAACATCACGGCCAGCCCACGCGGGAAATGCCCGGTGTTATTCTCACGCAGGCTGAATTCGACGGTATTGACCGCGGCCGCCACGGTATCTCCATCGATTCCCTGAGTTGCCAGCTTAATTAGCGTATTCGCAATTAACGCTTCGACTTTTTCGACGTTGTCTTTCTCTACACCTTTCATCCCGGTCAAAAAGGTGATCTGGCGGACATCATCGGTCAGGCCTGACCCCACCAGATCTTCGCCCAGCCCTGATTCAATCAGCGCCTTTCGCAGCGGAGAGGCAGGCGTGCCAATCAAGATATGGTGCAAGATAGCCAACGCAAACCGTAATTCCGCATCCTGAGCTTCAGCCAAAGCCCAGGCCATCCCAACCAGGTATTTGGATGGGCTTTCTTCCCCGCTCACCTCATAAGGTACCGTAATCGATTTGGGCTCAGCAAATTTCGGTTGTAATGGAATGGATGAACTGATTTCAAGCCGCTGGAATTGGCCCAGGTAAGCGTTCAACAGCTTTAACCGTTTAGCAGGATCGTCATCTCCATAAAAAAATATCCTGGCATTAGAGGGATGGTAATAGGTCGCATGAAACTGTTTGAATCCTTCATACGATAAATCCGGTATGACAGCCGGGTCGCCTCCGCTGTTGAAATGATAAGGGGTGTCCGGGAAAAGGGTTTGCTGGACATAATCCTCCAGCACAGCTTCAGGGGAGGAGAGTGCCCCTTTCATCTCATTAAACACAATGCCTTTGTAATTGAGCGGCTGTTCCGCCGCGTCTAATTCAAAGTGCCAGCCTTCCTGTTTAAAGGTATTGGCCGACAGGGTAGGATAAAAGACGGCATCCAGGTAGACATCCACCAGATTATAAAAATCTTTTAAATTCTGGGAGGCTACCGGGTAGGTGGTTTTATCCGAGTAGGTCATAGCATTCAAGAAGGTATTTAAACTTCCCTTCATTAACTGCACAAAGGGCTCCTTAACCGGGTATTTCCGCGACCCGCCTAACACTGAATGTTCAATGATATGGGGAGCCCCAGTCGAATCCCTGGGAGGGGTGCGAAAGGTAATCCCAAACACCTTATTTTCGTCGTCATTTACGATCGAAAGTAATTCTGCCCCCGTCTGGACGTGGCGATAGAACATGCCTTTGCTGTTTAATTCCGGTAACTCTTCTTCCCGGATGAGCTCAAACCCTTCGGTAATCGTCATATATCCCTCTATTAATAGGCTAGCTATTCTACATTTGCTCGTTCAAGGAGCGCTTTCATGTAGCCGATAGAAAACGCAGTACCAACCCGCCGGTCATCGGTCATCTGGGGAATGTGATCGGCGATCATCACCCCATCAAAGTTTACATCCTTCAAAGCTTTCATTATTTTGTACATGTCCATATAGCCGCCATCCAGGAAGGTTTCCACAAAATGCGGTAACGGTTGGGACACATTGCGGAAATGGACTTTAAATAATTTTTTCCTCTCGCCAAAATAATGAATCGTCTCGATAACATCTTTCCCCATCAGGTCGCCACCTTCCAGCCAGCAACCGACACACAGGCAGATGCCCACGTTGGGGCTATC
>JAJYIW010000069.1 GCA_021789855.1 Chloroflexota bacterium
CGTGCGCTGCGCGGGGGCGTGACGGCGGACGCCATTGCCCACGGTACCGGGCTGGACCCCTGGTTCCTGGCCGAACTGCAAGTGGTGGTTCGCCAGGAGCAGGCGTTACGCCAGTTAACTGCCGGCATGGTCGACCCGGAAGCTTTGCTGCGGGCTAAGCGGACTGGTTTTGCGGATGCGCACCTGGCGCGGTTGCTGGGTTTCCCCGGGGCGGCAGACGTGCGCCGGCTGCGCCAGGCATCGGGCGTGTTACCCACCTTCCAGCGCGTGGATACCTGCGCGGCGGAGTTCGAGTCGCAAACGCCTTACCTTTACAGCACTTACGAGACGGAAGATGAGGCCCGCCCGACGAGTCGATCCAAGGTTCTGATCCTGGGAGGCGGGCCTAACCGCATTGGACAGGGAATCGAGTTTGATTACTGCTGCTGCCAGGCCGCCTTTGCCTTGCGAGACCGCGGCTATGAAATCATCATGCTCAATTGCAACCCTGAGACGGTTTCGACTGACTATGACACCTCGGACCGGCTGTATTTCGAGCCAATGACCCTGGAGAGTGTGCTGAACGTGGTCGAGCGTGAGCAGCCGTCAGGCGTCATTGTCCAGTTAGGCGGGCAGACCCCGCTCAACCTGGCAGACGGGCTGCAAGCGGCGGGTGTGCCAATCCTGGGCACCTCCACCGCATCGATCGACCTGGCGGAGGATCGCGAAGCCTTCGCCGCCTTGCTGGATGAATTGGACATCGCCCACCCACCTTACGGTATCGCCCGGACCCTGGATGAGGGCCGTGCGGTGGCGGAACGGTTGGGCTACCCCGTGCTGGTGCGGCCTTCCTTTGTCCTGGGTGGGCGGGCCATGGCGGTGGTCGGCGATGCTTCGCAACTGGAAGGTTTCCTGGGTGCAGCCCTGGACGCCGCTCCCGGCCAGCCCGTGCTGATTGATCGCTTCATGGAAGACGCTTACGAAATCGATGTAGATGCGCTGGCGGATGGCGAGCGCGTGGTGATTGGGGCTATCATGCAGCACATCGAAGAGGCTGGGGTCCATTCCGGCGACTCGGCCTGTATTCTGCCGCCTTACAAGGTCAGCCAGTACCACCTTAACATCATCCGCGAGTACACCGAGCGGTTGGGGCTGGAATTGAAGGTCAAAGGATTGATCAACGTCCAGTTTGCCATCAAAGAAGATGTGGTCTACGTGCTGGAAGTCAATCCGCGCGCTTCACGCACCGTGCCCTTTGCCAGCAAGGCCACGGGCCTACCGCTGGCGCGCATCGCTGCCCAGGTGATGGTGGGGCATAGCCTGAGCGAGCTGGGTGTACTGGAAGAGCCGGCGGTGGATGGTTTTTTTGTGAAAGAAGCCGTGCTGCCTTTTAAAAAGCTGCCCTCTCACGTGACCGTGCTGGGGCCGGAAATGCGCAGCACCGGGGAGGTGATGGGCCATGCAGCACGCTTTGGGCATGCTTTTGCCAAGTCGCAGCAGGCTGCGGGAAATTCGTTGCCGTTGCAGGGTAATGCCCTGATCAGCGCCAACGATTTCGATAAGGGGGCGGCGTTGAAGATCGCGCGAGACCTGCAGCGCATGGGTTTCCAGATTTATGCGACCCCTGGCACGGCCGATTATTTTAAGCGCACCGGGCTGCCGGTAACAGCGGTGGCTAAGGTGTCGCAGGGCTCACCCCATGTGGTAGACCTGATCGAGCAAGGCCAGGTTGACTTGATTCTCAACACACCCCTGGGGCCAGTTACTCACAGCGACGGGGCGTTGATCCGCAGCGCTGCGGCCCGGATGGATGTGCCCCTGTTGACCACACTGTCTGCGGCGACGGCGGCGGTGGAGGCGATCCGCGCCCTGAGGCAGAAAGCCTTCAGCTACCGGAGCTTACAGGAGCACTACAAGGCGAAGCGAATTTTTTAAACGCATAGTTGCCAGGGATGCAAAGGGTTTCCTTAGCGATTTTCGCGGCCAGGCGTTTAAAACCCCCCTTAGTAAAGGATGCACAGGTAAGAGGCTTCCTCTGGGCCTCGGTGTCAGTGGTAGAATGTTTGTGTAGGTCACAAATTCCATCGAGGAGGCTAAGGTTCTATGGACACCGGGCAAAAACGCAAGCTGGTTGAGCACGCCATCGAGCAGGGGAATGGCATCCTGCGTCTGTCGCCGGCCTGGGTGGCGCGCAATTTCCTGGCTTCTGGGCGGCGCATGGGGTTACCTGAGACGGCTTACGACGCGGGGCCACGCGGTACCCTGGCAGAACGCTGGCTGGCCGCTACCAATCAAGCGGATAACGAGATCAGCGTGGAAGATGAGGGCCTGGCTTACATCGATATGGATGGCCAAAAGACGATCACCCTGAAAGAAGCGGTTGAGTCGAATGGCGCAGCGATCATGGGACGGGAGTATGCCAGGACTCATGAGGGACTGGGCCGGCTGGCGAAGATATTCGACTATGCCGACCGCTTGCCTTACCATGTTCACCAGATGAAGAAAGATGCCGACCGGGTGGGGCGCAAACCTAAAGAAGAGGCTTATTACTTTCCTGAAGGCGTGGACATGGGTATTCACCCTGAAACCTTCTTTGGCGTCCACCCCTGGATCGCGGATCAGAAACAGTATGATGTGCTGCTGCCTTACCTGGTGGAATGGAACAGCGACCGCATTCTCAAGCACTCGCGGGCTTATCTGCAGATCGCGGGTGAGGGCTTTCACCTCCCGGCGGGCTACCTGCACGCTCCCGGGAGCGCCCTGACCATTGAGCTGCAGGAGGACTCGGACGTCTTTGCTCATCTGCAGGCGTTAGTAGGCGGCAAGATCATCTCGAAGGAGCTGCTCTTCAAAGACGTTCACCCTGATGATCGGGTGCGGTACGGGGAAGCTGCGGTGCTCAGGCAAATCGATTGGGAAGGTTGCGGGGACCCCTATTTTTATGAGAACCATCACCTGGAACCTCAGCCCATCCCTGAAACCCAACAAGCCGGCGGCGAGGAAAGCTGGATCTTTTACAATACCACCAAGTTCAGCGGTAAACGGCTGGTGGTCAAGCCGGGCATGACCTACACCAGCCTGGATCGCGGCGTGTACAACATCCTGGTCTGGCAAGGGCAGGGCCTCTATGACGGACATGCGGTCCAGGCAGGGCAGTTTGACCTGGAAACCTGCCAGGATGAACTGTTGATCACTCACGCGAAGGCTACCACGCCTATCCCGATCCAGAACACCGGGTCAACGGACCTGGTTGTCTTAAAATTTTTTGGTCCGGATGTCAATCCGGACGTCCCGCGCATCCCGGTTTACCGGGCCTGATCCATCCAACTCCTGGAGAGGCCTATGGCCAAAACAAAGCAGCGTGTCTACCGGCTCGAAAACGATCTGGTACGTTTTACCCTCTCGCTGGCGGATAACGCCTGGTCGTTGTTGGACCGGCGCGCCAACATAAGCTGGGGTGATACAGGTAAACCCGGTCCATGGTTGCTCGTTCACCGGCGTTCTGCGCCGAACAGCAACCCTAAACCCCTGTTTCTGGCCGCGATCCAGCCGGGCGAGGATGAGCTGACCTGCCAGTTCAAAGACCAGAAGGGAAAAGATGGCCGGCTGGCGCTGGTTTTTCGCTTGAAAGGTGAAGCCCTGCAGGTCTTTGTATTGCCCGACGAAAGACTGGCTTACGCGTCGATCGAGCTGTTTGCCTCTGGGCTGGGGGCCAGCCAGGGCGAGGACGGCGAGGCGTTCACGCCGGTGCGCACGGGGCTGTTGCTGCCAGCTGCGGGTAAAAAAGGTTTTTCCCTTAAGTTGGGGACTTATGAATATGAAGGCGTTCACCTGGCCATGGCCGGCCTGTTTAAATCGGGCGCGGTATTAATGGCCGATTGGGGCGATCCTTATGTGACGCTCAACCTCTCACGAACGGTCAAGAAGAAGAGTCAAGCCGTCCGGATGAGTTTTTCACTGGCAAAAAGCGCCCGCTCGCTGGAGCTCCGTTGCCTGGGCAAGGGCGACCTGGCCGTGCTGGCAGACGCCTATCGCGCGCGCGCCCGGTCGTTGGGCTACCGGGTCACCTGGGAGGAGAAGTTAAAGACCCGCCCGCAGGCGGCCCGACTGTTCGGCGCATGCAATGTCAAGCTGTGGACGGCATTGGCCCGCCATATCGACAAAGAGGGGGTCGAACAAAAGGTGGAGGTGCACTGGACATTCGATGAGGCGGCGCGCATTGCCGAACATCTCAAGAACGACCTGCAGCTATCCGATGTCCTGTTCCACCTGGGCGGCTGGACGCGGTATGGCTATGACTGCCGCCACCCTGATATCCAGCCGGCTAACCCGGAATGCGGCGGCGATGAAGGCCTGGCAGACTGCGCCCGGCGCGTACAGGCGGCGGGTTACCTGTTCTGTCTGCACGATAATTACCAGGATATGTACCGGGACGCGCCTTCGTTCAACGAAAGCTGGCTGCAGAAAGGCCCCGATGGTTCGCCCACGCTGGGTGGGGTATGGCTGGGCGGACAGGCTTACCTGACCTGCGCGCGCGAAGCCCTACGCCTGGCCCGGCGCCAGCAAAATTTGCCCTGGGTGCAGAAAACCTTTCACCCCGACCTGTATTTTATCGATACCACATACGCCGCTGGCCCGCAGGAATGCTTTGACCCGCGCCACCCGCTCACCAAGCAGGACGATATTCACTGGAAGGCAGCCCTTTCAGATTACGCCAGGGATGTCGTGGGGATGTTCGGATCAGAATGCGGGCGGGAATGGGCTGTACCGCATGCCGATTTCTTCGAGGGGCTGGCTTCGGTCGCCGGCCAGTATGACCACCTGCTCAAGCCCGATGAGTTAAATGCGACGGTTGTGCCGTTTTTTGACATGATCTTCCATGATTGCATCGTCATTCATGGCAAATACGGGTATCACCCGGCTGAGATGGCGGAACAGGTGCTGCACCATATCAGCCTCGGGCGAGCGCTATATTACCATGCTTTGGGTGATCATCTCTATTGGCAGGATCCTGCCGGGCTGGCGGAGGCGCCAGCGCCGCAAGGGCCTCTTGATCCGGCGCTGTTCACCCGCGCTCACCAGGGGTGGGCCGAGGGCCTGTGCTTGTGGGATCGATTTATGAAAAATACCCACGAAGTGTTAGGCCCCCTGGCAAAGCGCACCGCCCAGGCGCTGATCGAGCGCTATGATTTTCTCGATCCGGCTCGCCTGGTTCGCCAGGCCACCTTTGGCAACGGCGCTACCACGCTGGTCAACGCCAGCACGCAGGATATCACCATCCAATCAGGGATTGGCGGGGAGGTGGTTTTACCACCTTACGGTTTCTTGATCGAGGCAGGGGACTTCATGGCTTTTCACGCACGAAGCTGGAATGGCCTGGCTTATGCTGAGCCAGCTTTGTTTACCTTGACCAGCCAGGACGGACAGCCGTTAAGCGACGCCGGCCAGGTGCGAATTTTCCACGCCTTCGGCGATCCCCGGCTGGCCTGGCGCGGCGCGACGGTGGAAGTAGCGCGGGAAGTTATCGTGTCATAGCACCGCGTTGAATGGGAGGTCGATCAACCCATTAGAAAGCCCATTACCTATTCATCAGGCCCAGCGGTAAATAGCTTTTATTAATCCAGACGGCGGTAATGGACGTCCAGGATGTCCAGGCGCTGGAGATGAACGGATAGCCGGCGCAGGAAATCGGCGTAGTCCTTGCCTTCCCCGGGCGACCACACCACCTCGGAGAGTGCGCTCAGACGAGGGAAAAACATATACTCAGCCTGCTTGGGCGTGGGGATGTACTCTGTCCAGAGCTGGGCCTGTGCGCCCAGGATGTGACGGGCAGCTTCAGGGGGTAAGTCATGGGGGATGGGCTCGTAAGCGTAGACTTCGCTCAAGGGCAGATAGCCGCCGATCGCCAGGGGCTCGCGCCCGGTATCCTCTGACTGGTAATAGTCCAGGTAGGTATAGGTATTGGGCGCCATGACCACATCGTGACCGGAAGTAGCGGCGCGGATGCCGCCTTCTTCCCCACGCCACGACATGACCGTGGCATTTTCTGCCAGGCCACCCTCGAGGATTTCGTCCCAACCCACCAGCCGGCGCCCCCGGCTGTTAAGGAAAGCATCCATACGCCGGATGAAGTAACTTTGCAGGGCATCCTCATCAGCCAGCCCCAGGGCCTTGATCCGGGCCTGGGCTTCTGGACTTTCTTTCCATTGAATCTTAGGAACCTCGTCTCCACCCACGTGGATAAAAGTCCCCGGAAACAGGCCGAGCACCTCGCTCAGCACATCCTGCATAAAAGTCAGGGTGGATTCATTGACGTTATAGATGTCTTCGTTAATTCCCCAATGGGTCAGGACCTCCAGGGCACGACCGGTGTTCCCCAGCTCCGGGTAAGCGGCGAGAGCCGCCTGGGAATGGCCGGGCATCTCGATCTCAGGGACGATGGTTACCATGCGCTGGGCGGCATAGGCCACGATCTCGCGCACATCCTCCTGGGTGTAAAAGCCGCCGTGAGGGATTCCATCATAGGTGAGATTCTCCTGGCTATAATCCATGCGCCCTACCAGGGTCTCCTTGCGCCAGGCGCCGGCGCTGGTCAGCCGGGGATATTTTTTTATTTCAATGCGCCAGCCCTGGTCGTCGGTCAGGTGCCAGTGGAAGGTGTTCAATTTGTGCAGGGCCAGCAGGTCAATCAATTTTTTGACAAATTCCTTGGGCATGAAATGCCGGCTGACGTCCAGCATAGCGCCGCGCCAGGCAAAACGCGGTCGATCCTCAATCTCCACGCATGGCGCAGTCCAGGCAACACCCTGAACCCTGGCCTGTCGCAAGATCTGCACTGGCAGGAGCTGTAGCAGGCTGCGCGTGGCGTAAAACAATCCGGGGAGCTCCGCTGCGCGCAGGGATACCTTGCCTGGCTCGACATGCAGGGTGTAGCCTTCTTTTCCCAGGCGTTTCAGGCGGGAAGTCAGTTTTAGCTCGATAGAGGTTTCCCCCATCGGTGGGTGGTTGAGGAATTTAAAGGTGAAGCCGGTGGCGGGGGCCAGCTCGACCGCCAGGCGCCGGCCTAAGGATGCGGTGGCCGGGTCAACCACGATAGCGGTGCCGTCTGTGAGGGTAAACTGGCCCTCATTTTCGATTAATTGCGCGGGCCTGGGCAGGATGTTCATAGAGACTCCTTACTTTGGGTGAAGGGTATTTTGCCTGGCGGGCGAATACCCTTCGCTCCTTTTAGTTGGCAAAGAATTTGATACAGACCGGGGATGCCACCTGGGTCACTGCGCCGGTTGGGGTGAGCTTCCCGCTGGCCGTATCGATGCGGAAGGTGACGATTGTATGGCTATCCTGGTTGGCTACCAGAAGAAATGTGCCGCTGGGATCGATGGCAAAATTGCGCGGCGTCTTCCCCTGGGTGGGAGTCTGGCCGGTGGGGGTGAGTTTACCGCTGGCCGGGTCGACCGAAAATGAGGCCAGGCTATCGTGGCCACGGTTGGAGGCGTACAGGAATTTACCGGAAGGGGCCAGGTGGATGTCCGCCGCGGTGCTCTGCCCACTGAAATCGGCTGGCAGTAGCGACAGGTCTTGCAGGCCGGTAAAAGTGCCCTGCTTTGCGTCGTACTGGAAGACGCTGACGGTTGAGTCGACCTCGTTAGCCACATACAGGAAGCGGCCGTCAGGCGAGAAAGCCATGTGGCGTGGCCCGGCGCCGGGATGGATATTGATCCAGGGCGTTGCGTGAGGGTTGAGCTTGCCATGGATGGGGTCCAGGTCGTAGAGCATGATGCGATCCAGCCCCAGATCGGCCACCATCACCAGCGTGCTGCTGCCGGGGGCAAAGATGGCGGAGTGGGCATGCGGCTCGGACTGGCGGGACTTGTTGATGCTCGAGCCATGGTGCTGCACCAGGTCGGTGGGGGCGCCCAGCCTGCCATCGCTTCCCAGGGGCAGGACGGTCACGTTGCCGCCGTTGTAGTTTGCCACGATGACCCATTTCCCGCTGGGGTCGACAATGACGTGGCAGGGCGCCGCGCCGTGGGTGGGCTGGCTGTTAATCAGCGTTAGGGCGCCGCTGGCCGGATCGATGGTGTAAGAGCTGACGCCGCCCCCCACCTGGCCCTGGTATTGGCCGGTCTCGCTCACCGCGAGCAGATACCGTCCGCTGGGGTCAGTGGTCAAAAAAGAGGGGTTGGGCGGGCCGCCGGCCTTGCTTTGCAGGCTCAGGGCGCCTGTGGCTGGATCCATGCGGTAAACATAAATGCCATCAGGCCGGTTGTTTCCCTGCCGGTCCTGGGTGTAGGTGCCGACGTATACCAATGGTGAAGTGGAATGGGTAGAAGACACGGGATTCCTCCTGGTTGATCCAGGGATGGTGCAG
The DNA here is from genome assembly GCA_021789855.1 of Chloroflexota bacterium. Lineage (GTDB taxonomy): Bacteria > Chloroflexota > Anaerolineae > Anaerolineales > Anaerolineaceae > JAJYIW01. The sequence goes on from JAJYIW010000069.1 coordinate 8,351, forward strand.
GCGTTTAACGCCAGCAGCACCCCCAGGATCATGATCTGACGACGTGTGAATCGATCTTGGATCAATATACCGCTCACGTGACATTGGCCGGCTTATGGCCGCACCGGCGTGCCATCCGGCAGGCGAGTTTGCGTCCACTTCTCGACCCCATCGGTGCAGGGATACTTCGCCGCCAGGGTTTCATCGATGTCAATCCCCAGGCCGGGTTGATCGTTGGGGTACATGTAGCCGTTGCGCACCACGGGCGTGCCGGGGAACATATCGTAGACCAGGGATGGGAAGCGGCACCATTCCTGGATGCCAAAGTTAGGCGCCCACAGGTCGAGGTGCAGGTTGGCCGCGTGGCCCACCGGTGAGACATCACCGGGGCCATGCCAGGCGGTGCGTACCCCGTAGAAGTTGCCAAAGAGGAGCGCGTCGCGCGCCGGGGTGATGCCGCCGATCTGGCTGATGTGCATGCGCAGAAAATCGATCAACCGGTTCTCGATCAGGATGCGCCATTCATGGGGATTATTGAACAATTCGCCCATGGCGATGGGCGTGGCGCATACCTGGCGAATCTGGCGGAACCACTCGATGTCTTCGGGGGCCAGGGCGTCTTCGAGGAAAAACAGCTTGAACTGCTCCACGTCCCTGGCAAACTTTACCGTATCGATCGGCGCCAGGCGTTCATGGATATCGTGCAGCAGCTCGACCTCGTCGCCGACTGTTTTACGCACGTGCTCCATCATGCGCAGCATATTGCGGGTGTAGGCGCGGGCGTCGAAATAAGCGCCGTCCGGCGCGCCTTCCGGCTTGTGCATCTCGGCTCCTTTGCCGCCGTAGCCGCCCATCTGGATACGAACGTAATGATAGCCTTCGGATTGAAATTTCTGCACGTTTTCGGCCACTTCTTCCGGGGTTCGCCCGTCGGCATGGGTGTAAACTGCGGCGGCTTCGCGGGTCTTTCCGCCCAGGAGCTGGTAAACCGGCATGTTAGCCAGCTTCCCTTTGATGTCCCACAACGCCATGTCAATCCCGGAGATGGCGTTGTTGAGCACCGGCCCGTTGCGCCAGTAGCCGTTGACCATGGCCATACGGAAGGTTTCCTCAATACGCGACACATCCCGGCCGATCATGAATGGGATGATGTGCCCTTCCAATGCGGCCTGGACGGCATGGTAGCGCTGGGTGAACGTAGCGCAGCCCAGTCCATACAACCCCGGTTCTGAGGTGATCACTTTAACCACCACCAGGTGTGAGTGGTCAGGCTGGGTCAGGATGACTTTAATATCCTTGACGGTGATTGGCTTGCTCATGAAACAACCTCCACTAAATTTGGTATTGGGATGGGCTGAGCTGGGAGGTGATCCCCCCATCCACATAAAGAGTCTGGCCGATGATGTAGCTGGCGTCGTCTGAGGCCAGGAAGGCCACCACGGCGCCGATTTCCAGGGGCATCCCCAGGCGGCGTTGGGGGATGAGCTGAGCATACGCCTGCATTTTGGGGTGATCCAGCGGCAGGCGGATCTCGGTGTAGATGGCGCCGGGGGCAATCCCATTCACACGCACGCCCGTTTCGGCCAGCTCAATTCCCATCACGCGCGTCATGGCATCCATCGCCGCCTTGGTGGCATCATAAGGCAGGCCGGGATGGTGGGCGCGCAAACCGCCGACCGAGCTGATGTGAATGATGCTGCCGCGACCTTTGTCCTTCATAATTTTGGCTGCCTGGTAAGACAAAAGGAACGGCCCGGTCAGGTTAGTCGCCAGGGAGCTATCCCACAAGGATTCATCCACGCTGAAGAAAGGCCGGCGGCGCAAGTTGGCGGCGTTATTGACCAGCAGGTCGATCGTGCCGAATGCGGTCATCGTTTCGCTGACCAGCCGCTCGATGCCCGCGCGTTGGCCGACGTCGGCAGTGACCGCCAGCACCTGGCCGCCCAACCCGCGCAGCTCCTGCGTGGTGGCTTCGACGGCTTCCGCGGTGCGCGCGTTGATCACCACCTTCATCCCTTCGCGCAGCAGGCGCAGCGCAATCCCCTTGCCAATGCCTTTGCTGGAACCGGTCACAATAGCTACCTGGCCGCTCAGCTCCGGGTAGCGCGGCTGGATTGCCTGGTACATTGAAAGTGTATCTGTCATCCCTACTATTTCCTCTGGTCAGTTGATCCCAATTATATCGATAGGCGAGAGATCAGCGCTTCCAGGTAGCGCGATTTGACCTGCTGGTTGGCCAGGATTTGCTTAACCGGCGGAAGCTTGAGCACCACGCCCAGCACAGCAGCCATGGCGCGGTGGTTCCACAACACGCGGTTGTCAAAGATCAGGTTCTGAAAGTTACCGCGCTCGATGGCCATCATCACGACCCGGTGAACCGAGTTGACCGGGGTGATCACCCGCTCCGCCCTGGCACGCAGGGTGATCCCCTTGAACTGGCAGGTGCGCACGCACACGCCGCATCCCAGGCAGACATCTTCATTCAGCCGGGCCTTCCTGCGGTGGGGATGGTGTGGGTCGTTGGTTGAGACCAGCCCCATGGCTTCAACCGGGCAAGCCGTGACGCATTTACCGCAGCCATTGCAGACCGATTCATCGATGACGGGCAGGAAGTTGGTGGTGTGCACCGGGTTGAGGATGCCAAACCGGCGCGCGGCGATCATCGCTTCGCAGCAGCATCCGCAGCAATTACAGATGAAGTTGACTCCCTCGCGCACATTTTCGCCGAACTGCACCAGGTTGTGCTCGTAAGCCTCTTGCAGCAAATCCAGCCCTTCTTTGGCATCCACGGCGCGGGCGTAACCGTGGCGAGTGAGCGCCTCGGCGCTGCCGTTAAAGGTCATGCAGATATCCATGGGGGCGTTGCAGGCCCGATCGAGGTGCTGCATCTTGTGACGGCAATAGCATATCCCCACCCCGCGGTGGGTGGCGGTCAAGATGACCTCGCTGGCGCGCTCGTAATCCAGCACGTGCAGGGCGTTATCGTGCGGCGGCGTATGGCCTTCCAGCAGGGCAGGCTCGTTAACGTACGCCCGCCCAAGCTGGGTTTCACCGTTGACGAACAGGGCGCGGATGAACTCGTCCTCGACATTGATGTACTGGTAATATAACTCGGCCAGGACTTTCTGGTCGACGTCCCCGCGCAGGCGCATCATCGAAAATTCAAAGAAGCCGGCCATGGGCGGCGGCAGGGTATACACCATTTCGCCGTTCTGTTCCACGTCCACCAGGGTCGCGCGGCTGGCCAGCTCATCCAGCGTTTTTTGTGCGGCGGCCAGATCCATGCCCCAGGCCTGGCTGGCCTGCCGGGCGGTGAAGGGTTTGATCGGCAGCAGCGCTACCAGGCGGGCTTCCGGCTCGCTGAACAGGATCTGCAGGATACGGTACAGGGATTCGGAAGGGGGTGCGCCTTGGGGAAAACGGTTGAGCCTTTCTACCAGCTCGGTGTAGCCAGATTTCAACGTGGTGTGTGACATGCCGGCATACCTCTTGTTCTCGTGGGGTGTGAAGCGGTGTAGAAGAAGTCTGTTAATTCTACCCACACCCGAGCTGGATTAGCAAGGAAAATAGTTTACCAATGCAGAAATGCCCCATCCGGTTCGGGCTCAAAGGCCTGGACGCTCACGACCGCGTCGAGTGCCAGCGGTCCGTAGATATGGGGAAAACGCTCCTGGCTGCCCTCGGCGGATTCGTAGCGGATCTCAGCGGTCACCCGGCTGGGGTCAATGGACAGGAGCAGTAACCCGCGCTGGCCGTAGTAGTAGCGGTTGGCGGTGCGCAACACCTGCGCCTGGGTTGAGGCGTGGATGAAACCCTGGCTGGCAAGCGAGTCGGCGCGGTAGCTGCCGGTTGCCAGGGCGGCTTCCCAATCCGTGCGTGAGGCGATATGATAAATTAAGTCGGGGGAAGTTTCCATTGTGGCCTCCTTGATGGGCTGGATCGAACCCCCTGATTGTCTCACAAATTCCATAAATTGTTGGAAACCCGACTCCCGGGTTTCCCAATGGATCGCCTGCATGCCGGCCTGCCTGGCGCCGGCCACGTTGCCAGGGTCGTCATCCATGAACAGGCAGGCCGCGGGCGACACCCCCAGCTTCTGGCAGGCCCGCAGGTAAATTGCGGGATCCGGCTTTTTGATCCCCTCGATGGCGGAAGACACAAAGGCGTCGAAACGCTGGCCGAGGGTGTAAGCTGCGTCGAAATAGGGATAGGTCAAATAGGTGCCATTGTTAATGATCCCCAGGCGGTAACTCTGTCTCAGCGCCGGAAGCAGGTCCCATAAGGGCGGGTACGGCGCGTAACATTCCGTAACCGAGCGCATCGCCTGGCCCAGGCTGGCGCCTTCGAGGCCGAAATGGTGAGCGAGCCAGGCCTTGAATGCGCCGTCGTCGGTAACCTGGCCGATCGCGGCATCGATCTGATCGAGCGTGTCATCGAACGGTGTACCGAGTTTCGGAAAGAAAAGCACACCGACCAGGTCGAAGAGGATCGCGCGCAGAGGATGAAGGTCTGAAATCACCCGTGTAATGCTCCTGGTACGCTTTGAGGCATGTCGGCGTGGTCTGGCCCGAAGTGCTTGAGCGCCACCAGCAGCTCCCACCGGCTGTGGTTGGCGATAACCGAACTGAACCAGCGCTCCATTCCAAACTGGCTGCAATGGCAGAAGCGATCTCTTAAATTATCGGTTCGGCAAGTGAGGCTGTCAAGATCGTATGCTTATTGTAATTCGGGCCTTTGTTATCTATAATTTTATTGAACCTATTTTTCGGGGAGGTCAGAATGCCAGCTTTAGATTGGAAAGAAATTCAAAATGAAGCCACCATCGTCGATCTACATATCCACCCCGCCATGCAGCAGCAGCTCTTTCAACGCAACCTCAACGTGCGTTATGTGATCAATCGCACGCTGCACGGAAACCCGATGAGTGTGCGGGCCAGCTTTCCGCGCTTAAAAGATGGCGGGTATGATGTGTTCTTTTCGACTCTCTACGCACCTGAAAAGGGACTGCAACAGGATTTTCCCATCATCAAGATCTTCCGCCTTTTAAGGCCAGACCTGTGGGCAAAGCTAATTGTTGCCCCGTCATATAATGCCATCCTCCGGATGATAGGCGACATGGAGACAGCAGTCAACGATTCTCGCTCTTATGACCTGGTAAGAATGGCGCACTCGGTCAGCGACCTGGACGCTATCCTCGGCCAGCCCAAGGGCAAGCGCCCTATCGCCGTCATTCACGCAGTCGAGGGGGGGCATAGCCTGGATGCTGGTAAGCCGGGCGACGAGGAGGTGCTGGATAGGGTCGAAGAGCTTTTCAAGCGGGGGGTGATCTGCCTTACCCTGGCGCACTTTTATCCTAACCGGGTGGCCCATCCCTGTTATCCCTGGCCGGAAGACATCGTGCACCTGTCTGCTCGCCCGGAGACATGGCGCGACCTGACCCATGGGTTGACCGACGTGGGTGTCCAGGTGGTTGAAAAGATGATTGAGCTGGGCATGTTGATCGATATTTCACATTGCACGCCCACGGCCCGCCGGCAAATCTATGCAATTGTGGACGCCAGCGGTACCCATATGCCCCTCATGGCCACTCACGTGGGGGCTTACGCCATCAATCCATCCCCTTACAACCTGGAGGATTGGGAAATTGAGCGGGTGGCGCGGGATGGGGGTGTGATGGGCGTCATCTTCATGCCTTACTGGTTGATGCCGAACCCCAGCGGGCAGGGGATTAATGCCATTTCCCGCCACATTCAATACCTGTTCAAAGTCGGTGGAGAAAGAGCCCCGGGGATCGGGACGGATTTCGATGGTTTTACCACCCCACCCGATGACCTGGATAATGCTTCTTTGATGTTCCGCCTGACCCAACGCCTGGTTGTGGATGGATACAACCGGGACCAGATTAAAAATATCCTGGGCGAAAACGCCCTGCGAGCCATCCGGGCTGGTTGGGGCAAAAAAACGTAATCAACGGGAGAAGGTATGTTTCAAG
>JAJYIW010000324.1 GCA_021789855.1 Chloroflexota bacterium
CGGGGAACGCAACCGGTTGCTGCTGGCGCGGTTGTTCACCCGGCCAGCCAACCTGCTGGTGATGGATGAGCCGACCAACGACCTGGATTTGGAGACGCTTGAGCTGCTGGAGGACCGGTTAATGGTGTATCATGGCACGCTGCTGCTGGTGAGCCACGACCGGGCGTTCCTGAATAACCTGGTAACCAGCACGCTGGCGCTGGACGGGCAGGGCAACGTGCGCGAATACGTGGGGGGCTACGACGATTGGGTGCGCCAGAGCCAGGCAGACACAGCGTCGAAGGACGAGAGCCAGGCTGAAAAACCGTCGGCTATACGCAAAGCCAGGCACAATCCCCTCCCAGGAATGCCCGCGAGTAAGCGCCCAGCCGCCCCACGCAAGCCAGGTTATAACGAGCAGCGCGCGCTGGAGGCCGATAAGACCGAGCTGGCAGGATTGCCGGAGCGCATTCAGGCGCTGGAGGAAGAGCAGCAGCGCTTGACGCAGGCGATGGGCGACCCGGCTTTTTACCAGCGGGAGCCAGCGGCGATTGCGCAGGCAGCCAACCGGTTGAAGGAGATCGAGGCCGAGCTGGCGAAGGCGTATGAACGCTGGACGGAGCTGGAGGGACGGGTAACTTAGCGCCCCCACTTTCATGAAAGCATTAAATGGGGGGAAGTGGACGGCGGATGGCTTCGTCGTAAAGCTTCATCGCCATGACGTTAATAGGAAAGGACGCCGTGACCCTATTTCAGCTCATTGCCCTGACGTTGACCGCCGTTTGGCTGGCGGCGGTGTTGACCTGGCTGCGCCGGTCAACGGCAGCGCTGGCGGGCGGCCTTTTTGCCATCGGGATATTTACCCTGATCAGCCTGGCGTACGGGTTGGTCACGCCGGTCGGGTTGGGCCTGGGAGCGTTTGGGGCCTGGTGGCTGACGGCTGGCCTGGCCCTGGCCTGGTTGGGAGTGGTGCTGGCTTACAACCCCATGGCTAACCGGTTGGCGGCGCGTTGGTTTCCCCAACCGCCCACGCTGGAGGCGTTCAAACCGATCCAGGAATCCAGGGGAAAACTCGTCGCAGGCATCCTGGCCGCGTGGGGGCTGGGTGGGTTTTTAGAAGAGCTGGTTGCCAGAGGAATCGTGCTGCAAGCGCTTGAGAGCTTGCTGGCAGCCTGGCTCAGCCCGCCGGTGGTGGTCACAATCGCCGTCCTTGTGGCTGCGGCGGGTGCCGGGCTGATGCACGCTTACCAGGGCCCCCGGGCGATGGTCATCATCACCCAGATATCGCTGCTGTTTGGGGTGCTGTTTGTGGCCAGCGGGAACAACCTGTGGCCGGTGATCCTCTGCCACGGGTTATATGACACGATCGCCTTCATCCGGTTCGCCAGCGGAAAGTCAAGCTACGCGGTGCGGCGCTGAACACCCCAGGAGCTTATTTGCTCCATTCAATCAGGATCATGTCCCAATACTGTAAGCCTGGGACAAGCACCGTGATGGTATCTCCATTTTGCGTGAAGGCCAGCGGTTGTAAGGAGAGGTCAGGTTTATCCGGCGAAGCGAGCCAGAGGTGGCCGGCGTGCTTGCCGGCCGCATTAATCGTCAGTTTAAATTGATCGAGCGCACGCGGCGCTTCGGGTATCTCCTTGGCCCAATCCGGCGCAGGGATGCCCAGCAGGTTGATCAGGCTGATGGCCGTCTTCCCTTCCGATTGGCGCACAATCGGCCAAACCTTGTCCTTGACCAATGCAGGCGAGGTATCGACGTGATCGATCTGGATCTGGTCCTGCAGGTCTTTCGTACCATCCTGGGTGGTCGGCCCGATGACATTTTCATATCGAACCATAAAATCGTAATATCTCTGCATGGCAGCGGACAGGCTGGCTGACATGGGCCGGTACCTGGGGAAATAGGGATCCGACAGCATCCCGGCGTTTTCACCCAGCTCGATCCGGCTGCCGCCGCTCGCGAAGATGGCGGCATCCATCAGGCGGGCATTGTTTTCAAAAGCCGGGTCGATATAAGCGGCCAGGACCACCGGCTTGCCGTGGCTTAAGGTTTGGGCATTGGTAATCAGGAAATGCAGGTCGCTCAACCAATTGTAGGGCGACCAGACTTCTATATATACGAAGTCCTCATCCGATGGGGCCACCGTCTCAATCGGCCAGTTGGTCACCGCATTAAAAACCACCGCCCCACCCGGGCGATATTTCTGCACGACCGCTTTGGTCTGGTTGATCATGTCTGCCATGACCGGGGCCAGGTCAAAACTTGCGCCTTTGGCATCATAGCCCACTTTTGGATCGCCGTATTGGTCGAGGTGGATGCCGTCAAACGCTGTCTTTTGCATCACCTGGCGAAATTGATCCAAAAGATGGATCGTCCAGGGGGAACCAGGGCGGGGGTCCATGATGGCCATCATGTCCCCACCAAAGAAGACCGGCTTGCCGGCCAGGTCATAAAGCACCCAATCGGGATGCTGCTGGTAAAAAGCCATGGAGGCACCGTAGACCGCCGTGTATGGCATGGCGGCGATATTGAAAGAATGGGCTGCCTGGATCTCGGCGTCGATGGTTTTGATGGAATGCGGTATGTTCGACCAGAGGTCGGTGTAAGGTTCCGCGTCCGTCAGCAGCTGCTCATGCCGGTACATCCAATCGTAGAATTGAAGGCCGTTGATATGATAGCGCGCTAAAATCTGCATGGTATCCGCCAGCCCGGTCCGGTTGGGGGTGAAATCGACCATGAAACCGTAGCGCGGGTTCTGAGTCCAGCGATTCAGGACGTCAAAAGCGGTGGATGCGGTGGCCAGGGGCGTGCCCTGAGGGGTTGACACTTGAAAATCGATGCCGTATCCCGCGGGGGATGTTTCGGGCGGCTGATAACTGAAATGA
>JAJYIW010000325.1 GCA_021789855.1 Chloroflexota bacterium
CACGAAGAAATGCACCCCCTGCCTCGGTTTGCCCAGGTTTACGAGTCGTCGGTGACGAAGGTGGGGTCTTCCATGATGTCCAGCTCGGCTTCGCTGCCGGACACCACCGTGACGGCGTCGCCAGCCCGCACCGGCTGGAGTACTTTTAACGCCACCTCCATCCCGCCGCTCGCGCTTTGAACCGGGTGGTGCTCCATCTCCAACGATTTGACCCGCTGGGCGAATTCCGTGGTGTGCCCCCGGATACACACCAGGTCGCCGATTTTTATCTCGCCGGTGAGCTGGATTGCCGCCACCGAGAGGTGGGTGAAGTAATGGGTGACCTCGCCGATCCGAATTTCCATCATGCCAGCCTCCTGTCGGAAAATCGCAGCCTGCTACAGGAAACGCCATAGACAATTTTCGCGGTATGATCCATAATCAGTGTAGCGGATTTATAGCCCGATTACAATATGGAGTTTACTATGGTAGATAGCCCCCAGGTTTTAACCCAACATCCGATCAAGACCCCCTACCATCTCTCCCCGCGCATCCAATGGCTGCGCGATTATTATTTTAAAGGCGTCCAGCGCGCCTGGAACAATGAGTACACCGCCTGGACCACCGGCACGCCCTGGGACTTCCAGTACAACGAGCTGACCTTTTATATCGTCCCGGAGACCTACACGTTCCTCCAGACCTTCCGCTCATCCTACGCCCAGAGCGCCCGGCCGGTGGCGCTGCATCCCGATTTTTGGGATTGGAGCCTGGCCGAGCGCCGCGCCTGGTTCAACCGCGAGGTGATGGTGTCTTACCTGCCCAAGGAAATCCTGCCCGGCGACCTGCTGGCCGGCGCCCGCTTCAACATCCAGACTTCGGCCTGTATGAACGATCAGGAGACGAAAGAGCGCGACGGGCTGGTCTACGGGCCGCAAGGCGCCCGCGCCGCCACGCTGTGGTTCCACGACCATGGCTACGGCAACGCCGGGGCCACCTCGGGGCACGTCATTCCCGATTACGGGCGGGTGATCCGCGAGGGATGGAAATCCATCCATACCGAGCTGGAACAGGCCCTGGCGGCTCTACCGGCCAAGGAAAAGGATGGGCCGCATGGCGCCCAGTTGCGGGCCATGCTCACCGCCTCCACCATGGCGCGCGACCTGGCCGGGGAGTACAGCAAGGAATGCGCCCGCCTGGCCCAGGCCGAAACCGACCCCGCTCGCCGCGAGGAGCTCAAGCAGATGGTCGGCAACCTGCTGGTCGTTCCCTGGGAGCCCGCCGCCACCTTCTGGGAGGGGGTGCAGTCGCTCTGGCTGACCCACATGCTGGTGATGGCCGATGAAAACTACCCCGGCCCGGGGGTGTCTTTTGGCCGTTTCGACCAGTACCTCGCCCCGCTGTGGGAGCAATCGCTGCGCGAGGGCATGGATCGCGAATTCGGCAAAGATATCCTCAAGTGCTTCTGGGTGCATTGCAACACGGCTTACGACGGCATGATCCGCACCGGCGGCAACCAGGGCATCACCGCCGGATTCGGCCAGTTGCTCACCCTCTCCGGCATGGGCGCCGGCGGCCAGGATCAAACCAACGACCTGACCTACGCCGTGCTGGAGGTGATCGACGAGATGGCGCCCATTTTGGAGCCCAAGCCGAACGTGCGCCTGCACCGCGGGTCGCCCGATAAGCTGCTCGATAAGCTGGTCGATATGATCGCGTCCAGCCAGGGATCGCCCATCCAGCTCAATTTTGATGAGCGCTCGATGGCGGGGATGCTGCGCGAGGCGCGCCTGTCGGGCGTAAGCAGCCTGATTAATCCCGCCAACGTCGTGGATTACGCCCCGGTGGGCTGCCTGGAAAACACCATGGTGGGCAACGACCGCTCTGGCACGGTGGACGCCAACTTGAACCTGCTCAAAGCGGTCGAGCTGGCCCTGACCGGCGGTTATGACCTGGCGCCCTTCACCGATCCGCTCACCGGCAAGACGGAGCCGCCCCGGTTGTGGGGCGCAGCCACCGGGCCGGCCACGGGTTTCGCCACCTGGGATGGTTTTTGGAACGCTTACGCCGCCCAGACCCGCGTTATCATCCAGCGCATCGTGGCGCTCTACGAGCGCTCGGAATCCATCCGCGCGCGCTTCGCCCCCACGCCTTACCTGTCCTGCCTGGTAAAAGGCTGCGCTCAAAAAGGGCTGGACATCACCCAGGGTGGCGCCGAGCTGAGCTACGTCACCATCGAAGCGGTGACCTATGCCACCACGGTCGACTCGCTCCTGGCGATCAAATACCTGGTGTATGATGCCAGGGTCTGCACGATGGCTGAGCTGATCGAGGCGCTCGAAGATAACTGGGAAGGGCACGAGGTGCTGCAAGCCCGCGCGTTGAACAAGGCGCCCAAGTACGGGCGAGACGACGACCAGGCAGACGACATGGGACTGCGGGTGATGGAGCTGTGGACCAACGAAACCTGGAAATACCGGACGAAATCGACCGGGCGGCAGTTCCGCCCGGGGATGCTCTCCTGGAATTATTGGGTGGCCGACTCCTTTGTGCTGCCCGCCAGCGCCGACGGGCGCCCGCGCGGTAAGTTCCTCTCGAACGCGCTGTGTCCCTCCAACGGCGCCGACACCAACGGCCCCACCGCGAACGCCAATTCGGTTGGGAAAGTCATCGGCGGGAAAGCGCCGGATGGCAAAGGCGATTGGGAAGATTACCTGAGCCTGCTGCCCAACGGCGGCAGCCACACCATGACTTTCAACCCATCCTTGCTGCGCGACCCGGAACATCGCCAAAAGTTCAAGGCTTTCCTCAAGGGCTACATCGAGAACGGGGGCTCGGCCCTCCAGCTCAACCTGGTCAGCGCCGACATGCTGCGCGACGCTCAAATC
>JAJYIW010000326.1 GCA_021789855.1 Chloroflexota bacterium
AGGAGGACGCCGGCTTTGACCTGGTTCAACCCGCGGACCCAGGGACCTTCACCGCCTTCTACCGTCATCACCCCATCGATTAAGGCCAGGTTAACCGGGCGAGCGCGGTTCAAGTCCATAACGATCTTAGGAAGACGCACCGGGGTCTCAGAGGGCTGCCCATGAAAACCAGAGCGGTAATTATCCGTTTCTTTCAATTCGTAAAAGTGGTAGGGGGCCGTGCCAATCAGGTTTTTCATCGATTGGGTAACTCCCAGGGTGTTATGGCATTTCATTTTGGGGACAGAGACGAAGGCGTCCACATCCGTCAAAATGGGGTGGTAGGTGAATTGATTGTAAATGTAGTGAAATTTAGGCACGGGGGTTTGAATAAAATCATTGTAAGGCGCGGGATCGTTTAGATCGATCAGGGTGGCGCCGATGTCCTGGGCAACCTGATCCCAGCCGTAATCATGCCAGTGAGACTTGGCATAGAGCGCTTCGACGATGTACAGCTTGGTGGCGCCGGCGTCACGCAGGAGCTGGCCTAACGCGCGCACCACTTCTGGATGCGTGATGTAGGTCTCAACTTCGGGCAAGCCCTTGAGCTTCGTCATATGGGCGCTGCCGGTGATATTAACTTTAATCGCAACCCGGTTGCCATGAGCCAGGACATCCTGAAGGCCGCCGATCCCGTCCAACACGGCCTGCACCTGTTTTTGGATCAGACTCCGGTCATACGTGGCTGCCTTGGCGATGGCCACAGTCGGGCTCAGCCCGGTGGGCTGAACCGTAGGCGCAATGCCAGTGGCGACCTGGGGAGCGCAACTGGCAACCACCAGGCCGGCTGCGGAGAGGCCCATCGTGCGTAGGAAATCCCGCCTGGTTAAGCGGGGGTGTTTACCATGACTAAAAGCCATACCCATCTCCTTGTGTATATATAAGCTTCAGGGAATCAAGTTATTGATGAACTATTCTATCACGCTCGGTGGAGAGCATGAATATCATGATCGGCGCCATGGATGGATCCGTCGCCGATTAGCCAAAAAACTCAAAGCGGCGCGACCAGCTTTGCTTCTCACCTGGCGCCAGGGTGATCGGGACGAATATTTCCGCGCTGATCACGTGACTGACGCCCCAAACCGCGACGTGATGGGGCGCAAAGTCATCGAACTCGCGCATCCCTATCTTGCCGGCCGCATAAGTCAGCTCCCATTGGGGTTGGCCCGTCTGGACGGCGCCCTGGGGACGGCAATAAAAAGGCTGTTGCGGCGTGCCGGCAAAGGTAAACGAATGGCCATCCACTTTAATTACCTCGGGCTCGGGCATGTAGCGGGTAGCCGGGTCAATCGTGAGCGGGTAAGGGAAGCTCAGGCGATAATCCGGCCCGATCAGGTGGCGGTCGATCCCGATAAAATTGTGGACGAATTCTTGGATGTGGATAGGCTTTACCCCTGTATTCTCCAGGGTGGTGGTGATGGTGAGCTGGTTTTCCTGAACGCTCAGGATCTTTTCCTCGCGCGCCGCATAACCGCGGCAGCCCACGGGCGCAACACCAAACCTGGCCTGATCGGGCGCTGAGTCGATGGTCACGGGGAAAAGCTGCATTATTTCAAGGGGTTTGAACACGTTATAAGGGCCGGCATCTGGTCGTTTTAGCAAGCCGATCCCCAGCTTGGTAAAAGGATCACCCGGCCCGGCTTCGGCGTAGCCAATGGCTTCATCGCCCGTATACTCATTGCACAGCCCGATCCCGCCGGTACCCTGGCCAGGTTGGTAGGACTCAGGGACACAGAAAGTGTGGCTGCCATCCAGGGTCACCTGAGTGACAAAACCGCTCCAATCGAAACGCGTCCCGCGGTAAGCTGTGCCAGGCCCGGCGATCTCGACTGCCAGGCGGTTGGAATGTAACAGGAGGTTTGATGTTTGTGGGGGCATGGCCTGGCTCCTTTACCGGGAAAACACCATCTTTTCAACCATTTCGCCGACCCGGCGCACGCGCTCGATATCGCCATCCGGCGGAATTTCATCTGAAATGCCCAGGATTAACCGGGGATAGAACAGTTCGATCACCTGGCGGGTGCCATTAATTAAATCCTCTTCGGGAAAATAGGGCAAGAAATATACGGCCGGGATGCCATCGACCAGGATGGTATCTCCCAAAGCGGCTTTAATTTCCTCCAGGGTGACGTCACCCTGGGGCAGCGGCGTGCAGGCTTCAATCGAAGTCATGGGGCAATTTCGCAAGTCGCGCAGCAATGGTTTCATCGCGCCATCCACATGGATAGACGTCTTAATGCCGCTGGCGTGCAGTTGGGTTGTGCGTTTTTGATAGTAAGGGAGCAGGAAGCGTTGCCAGATGGTGGGAGGATCCATGGCTGCGTCGATATTCTCACCGAAATTAAAGATGGGCGTGGGGCTGGCGCAGATGGTGGCATACATGGCCTCATCTGCCTGGGTGCGGGCCTGGATGTAGCCTTCGATCACCTCCGGATGATCTTCCAGCAAAAAGATGGCCGGTTCGAACCCCATGGTCTCGATGAACAGGCTTTGCATGGGCGACCGGCGCGCATAATATTGGAGCACGCCCCGCTGGCCGACCTCCGCCAGGGCTGCGTCGACCAGCGCCTGATCCCAGGTCCAGGTTTCGTCCTCAAGGATTGCCGCGTAGATTTTGAAATCCTCGGGGGTTTTAAGGAGGTATTCGGAGTTGTAACAGGAAATCCCCCATTCGTCGTAGTGAAACACCTCTTGCAGCTCTCCCCACGGTGTTAGCCAGACCTTTTTTAGGCTTTTGGGATCAACCCAGCTCTCTTTAATTTCTACCTGGTGGCGCTCAAGCTTAAGCGGGAAGGCAAAATAA
>JAJYIW010000327.1 GCA_021789855.1 Chloroflexota bacterium
CCCCGTATCAGCCGCCTACGTCCATCGCTGCCACATGCGCGTGGCGCGGTTTATCCAGGCGCATGGTCGATACCTGTTGGACGCTGGCTCCGGGCCCATCCAATACCCTGAATACCTGGCCTATTCCCAGGGATACACCTACCGGGTTTGCGTCGATATCTCCATGGTGGCCCTGCGAGAGGCTCGCAAGCGCCTGGGTGACAAAGGATTATACGTGGTGGCAGATGTCGCCAACCTTCCTTTCAAGCCAGCCGTCTTCGAAGGAGTGGTGTCCCTGCACACCCTCCACCACCTGACGCCCGCCGACCACGCCCGGGGTTACCAGGAGTTTCAACGCGTCCTGCAACCAGGCTGCTCCGGGGTGGTGGTGAATGGCTGGAAGGAATCCTGGCTGATGAAGCGCTCGCTGCGACTGATCCAGGCGATGGAGCGCCGCTTCATCCCCGCCAGGATGGTCGAGCCGCCCGAAAAAGACAATCGAGACTTGCAACCGACCGGGACATACGTTTCAAAGTACGATGCTGAATGGCTTAAGCGCACCCTGGATGGGAAAATGGCGTACGAGATCCGCGTCTGGCGGTCAGTCAGCGTGCGTTTTCTGCGGGCTGTCATTCAGCCGCGGTGGGGCGGCCGATTCTGGCTGTGGCTCCTCTTTCAATTAGAAGAGCTATTCCCGCATTTTTTGGGTGAAAAAGGCGCTTACCCATTGATCGTGATCCGTAAGGCTGGGCGCCAGTTAAAACCATAAACAAATGGAGCTACCATGGAGTGGAACGATAAAGTCATATTAGTGACCGGGGGCACCGGCTCGTTTGGCAAAAAATTCATTGACGTCATGCTCAAGGAATACCATCCAACCAAGCTGATTGTGTATAGCCGGGACGAGCTCAAACAACATGAGATGCGCGCCGGGGGGTTCGACCATCCTTCGTTGCGCTATTTTATCGGGGACGTGCGCGACCAGCAACGCCTGCAGCGGGCGCTGCACGGGGTGGATATCGTCATCCATGCCGCTGCGCTCAAACAGGTGCCGGCCTGCGAATACAACCCCATGGAAGCCATCAAGACAAACGTGTTGGGTTCCAGCAACGTGATCGAAGCTGCCCTGGATGCCGGGGTCAAGCAGGTCATCGCTTTGAGCACCGATAAAGCGGTCAACCCGGTCAATTTGTACGGCGCTACCAAGCTGTGCGCTGAAAAGCTGTTTGTCCAATCCAATGCGTATGCCGCCGGCTCCGCTACCCGCTATAGTTGTGTGCGCTATGGGAATGTGGTTGGCAGCCGGGGCAGCGTGGTGCCGGTCTTTATGAAACAACGCCATAACGGCAAAATTACCATCACCGATGAGCGCATGACCCGCTTCTGGATTTCCCTCGAACAGGGCGTTCGCTTTGTGATCCGCTGCGCTGAACAGATGATGGGGGGTGAAGTGTTTGTGCCCAAGATTCCCAGCATGAAACTGGTCGACCTGGCGAAAGCCATTGCACCCCATACAGAAATGGAAATTATCGGCATCCGCCCGGGCGAAAAGCTTCACGAGGTGCTCATCTCGGACGATGAAGCCCGCATGACGGTGGAGCTGCCAGATATGTACGTGGTTCACCCGGTCGAGACTTACTGGTCGCGCGGTTATGATTGGACCCAAAGAGGCCAACCGCTGCCGGACGGCTTCCGTTACGCCAGTAACACCAACACCCAATGGCTCACTATCGAACAAATCAGGCAAATTATTGAGCCTTTTGAGGAATCACTCGAACGGGAAGGGATTGAATGACCCGTCTCCTGGTTACCGGGGCCAGCGGGCTGCTGGGGCTTAACCTGGCGCTCGAAGCTGCTCAGCACGGCTACCAGGTTGCCGGGGTCACCCACCTGAACCCTCTGCGAGACGTGCCCTTTGCGGTTTACCCGGCCGACCTGGCTCAACCAGGCGCGATAGAGGCTTTATTTAACGACGTGCGGCCTGAGGCGGTGATCCATTGCGCGGCGGTAGCCAACCTGGAAGCGGCCGAAGCCAATCCTGAGCTGGCCTGGAGCGTGAATGCCGAGCTCCCCGGCCAGTTAGCCCAGATCGCTCATCGCTATGGCATCCAATTGATCCATATATCAACCGATGCGGTCTTTGACGGCGTGGCGGGGCCGTATAGCGAGACCGACCTGCCCAACCCGCAGAGCGTGTATGGCCGGTCCAAGCTGGCCGGCGAACAGGCGGTAGCGAATGCCTGTCCAGACGCCATGATTGCCCGGGTCAATTTCTACGGGTGGAGCCCGTCCGGAAAACGCAGCCTGGCCGAGTTCTTCTTTAACAATCTGTCGACCGGCCAAAAGGTGATGGGGTTCACCGACGTCACCTTCTGCCCGTTGTTGGTGAATGAATTAGCCAGCTTCCTTTTGCTTGGCCTGAAACAAAAGCTGGCGGGTGTTTACCACGTGGTCAGCCGGGAATGCTTGAGCAAATATGCGTTTGGGGTGGCCCTGGCCCGCCAGTTTGGCCTGGACGAGGCTCTGATCAGGCCGGTATCCGTGCTGGAAAGCAGCCTGGTCGCCCGGCGTTCGCCTGACCTGAGGCTGAAAACCGATAAATTAGCCCAGGCCCTCCACCTGGCTCCCCCGGCCCAGGCTTCTGGCCTGCAACGGTTCTACGAGTTATACCAATCCGGATATCCTCAGAAAATTCGATCCTATCACGGATAAAGGAAAGCACCATGGAAATCCAAATTGGCTCTCATACCCTGGGCGAAAACCGCCCGACGTACTTTATCGCCGATATTTCGGCCAACCATGA
>JAJYIW010000070.1 GCA_021789855.1 Chloroflexota bacterium
CGAGTCGGGGATGAGGATACGCGTCCGTTTGGTGTCTCCCCGGGAACGGTGATAAGCGCGCATGATCAGCACGCCGGTCAGCTCACCCTGAGCGCCGGCGGCTGGCGCCAGGCTGACCGCAGCAAAGCCGCTGATCGCCTTCAGCCATTCTTGCAGCTCGTACATCAAGGCCAGGTTGCCCTGGACGGTTTCGATAGGTTGGAGAGGATGGGTCTGGGCAAAACCTGCCAGGCGCGCCATATCTTCGTTGACTCGCGGATTATATTTCATCGTGCACGAGCCTAACGGGTAAAGGCCAGTATCCACGCTGTAATTTAATACCGAGAGGTGGGTGAAATGGCGCACCACATCGACCTCGGCCAGTTCTGGCAGGGGCAAGGAGCCGCGCAACAAGTTGGAAGGGAGCTCAGCCAGGGGAACATCTGGCTCTGGATAAGTAACACCCGTCCGGCCTGGGGATGAAAGCTCGTAAATAGTGGGCTCAATCATGGTCTTCCTCCTTCAAGACATCACAAAGGACATCGATCTCTTCGCGCGAGATGGCCTCGGTGACTGCCACCAGCATGGCGCCCTTGAGAGATGGGTAATCTTGCCCAAGGTCGTAGCCGCCAATAAATCCATGATCTAACAGGCGGGCATTGATGTCTTCGACCGGCTGGGGACACCGGATAGCAAATTCGTGGAAAAATGGGGTCTCGAAAACCAGGCTATAGCCGGGTATGGCGGCAATCTGGCTGGCTGCGTAATGGGCTTTGTGGTAACACAGACCCGCCACCTGTTTCAATCCATGCTTGCCCAGCAAGCTCAGGTACAGGGTGGAGGCCAGGGTCATAAGGCCCTGGTTCGTGCAAATATTGGACGTGGCTTTCTCCCGGCGGATATGCTGCTCGCGCGCTGTTAAGGTCAGGACATAACCCCGCTGGCTGTTATCATCCACCGTTTCACCGACCAGCCGGCCGGCCATTTTGCGCACCAGCTCTTTGCGTGAAGCAAATAGACCCAGGTAAGGCCCGCCATAAGATAAGGGGATGCCCAAAGGCTGCCCTTCCCCCACGACGATGTCTGCCCCGAATTCACCAGGTGTCTTGAATAGGCCCAATGCGGTCGGGTTGACCGCCACGGCAACCAGCGCCCCTGCCTTATGGCCGGCTTCTACCAGGGCGGTGAGGTCGTAGAGGCGTCCAAAGAAATCCGGGTATTGCACCAAGACTAAGGCCGTGTTGGCGTCGATCCAGGGAATCAAGCTTTCCGGGCCAGCCTGAAGGGGCGCTTCGGTGCCATCGCCTACCAGGTCGATGTTAGCATACCCCTGGGTGTACGTGCGGATCGTTGCCCGGTAGTCAGGGTGGACGGCCGGGGAAACGACCACCCGCCCTTTCTTTCCCCTGAAATGCTGGTAAGCCATCACCACGGCCTCGGCTGCAGCGGTTGCGCCGTCGTAATGGGAGGCGTTGCACACCTCCATCCCGGTCAGCGCGGCAATCAGGCTCTGGTATTCAAAGATGGTTTGCAGGGTGCCCTGCGATATTTCTGGCTGGTAAGGGGTGTAAGCGGTGAAAAATTCGCCGCGTCGCAGCAGGCTATCAACCGCAGAAGGAATGTAGTGCTGATATGCGCCCGCACCAAGAAAGCAAACCAGCTCATGGGTGGTCTCATTGGCGGCTGCCATTTCTTCCACCTGCTGAACCACTTCCATTTCGGTCAGGGCCGGTGGCAGGTTTAGCTTCGGGAACCGGTAAGCAGGGGGGACGTCCCGGAATAAATCTTCCAGTTTTGCCGCGCCAATGGTGCGCAGCATCTCGTCGGTTTCAGCTTCGGTATGGGGGATGAACATATTAGCTATTTCGCTCCTTGCAATACGCTTCATAGGCAGCAGCATCCATCAAATCGTCCAGTTCAGCCGGGTTATCCAGCTCGATTTTGACCATCCAGGCCTTTCCGTAGGGATCGCTGTTGACCATATCGGGCGTGTCAGGCAGGCCTTCATTGACGGACAGCACCGTGCCACTGACGGGGAGGTGTAAATAGTCGACGTGTTTAACCGATTCCAGGGTAACGGCCTGGGTCTCTTTGGTTACCTTGTCTTTGGGTGCAATGGTGTATTCCACATAGATGATGTCTGAGAATTGTTCCTGGGCAAAATCCGAAATGCCAATGGTGCCGGTCTTACCCTCGACCCTGATCCATTCGTCGGTTTTTGCATATTTCAAATCGTTAGGTGTATTCATGATGAACCTCCATAGGCTTGATATAAAAATGGTGATGGAAAATGCCAATCAGCCTGTTAATTATAACAGCATCGTCAAACCCACCGCTAAAGATTTAGGCTGGCGCCTTTATCTAAAACCGTTAACCCTCTTCCGGTTCGAGCTCTCGCCTGGCTTGCAGGTGAGCCAGGGCGAAAGAAGCGCAGCCAATTAACCCGATCACCGCGCTGATCATCAGCGCGCCGCTCAGGCCGATCGAAACGGCCAGGATTGAGCCGATGATCGGCGCGAAAATGGTTGGCAGGTAGGTCAGCCCCTGGGAAAGAGACACAAACGTTGCCGCGTACTCAGCGGGAAAGGTCCTCATCAGCTCATCAAAGAAAACCAGGTTAACGCCAGCCTGGAAAATGCCGGAAAGGCCTGCCAGCACCGCGATCCACCAGACCTGCTGAGTCAATGCCACCAGCAAGGGGTACAGCGACAGCCCCAGGGTGACCCAAATGAGAACTACTGAATTACCGCGCCGCCGCGATTGGCTATACCAGAAGAAATAACCCAGGATGACTATCGCCGTTTGAGCAGTGCTGATGATGCTGATCCAGGCATCGGAGGCATGCACCTGGCGGACAAAGTAGAGGGGAAAAATGGGCGCTGCCAGGGCTGTGCCGGTGAGAAAGATGAATTGGCGGATATTGAAAGCAATAAAGGCTTTTTCCCCTCGTACCAGGCGGGCATATTCCCGAATCTTTTGCCGGAAGTTCTGGTTTTCAACTGCCATCCGGGTGACGGCGTCTGGCAGCTTGATGCGGTTGGAAAAAATGTAGCTGATCACCCCACCGCTGGATAAAAGAATGAAGACGAGCTGGTAATTGAAGGGAAACCCCAGGTGCTCCAATAATTGACCGACCAGGATGACCGTGATGGAAGTGGTAAAACCCAGGATCGACCAGCGCCGGGTCATCAGCTCAAAGCGACTGGTCGGGCCGGCAACGGCGTTCATCAGTACCGAGAAGCCAATGGAAACCAAGGTTTGCGGGATGGTCGCTATCGCCCATATCGCCAGGATGGCATAAATCAATTGGTTTTTGGCGAGAAAGAAAGGCGCCAGGCCGGTAAGTGCAAAGCACAGCACGGTAATCAGGCGCGAAGTGCTGTACCAGGGGATAATTTGTTTACGGCTTTGTAAGAAATTGCCAATGGGGATGGTCAGCAACAGGCCCGTGATGGCGGGCATGGAGGTCAACAGGCTGATCTGAAAGGGGGTGGCGGACAGGCGCGTCAGAAAGATGGGTAAAAATGGGTTTGCGCCGGAGGCCAGGCCGATGCCAATCGCGTCTGCCTGAACGTTGATCACATTCTCTTTGTTGACCGTGGCAGGGATATCAGGATTGGTCAACCACCGGATCACATTCACAGGGATGATTATACCTTATGTGCCGGGTTGAGCCTCTGGTCGAGAGCCGTATAACGGGCGGCAACCTTGTTGTTATGGATGGCGATGCCGATCGCGCGGCGGTCTCCGACCAGCACCACCAGGGTACGGGCGCGGGTCACCGCAGTATAGAGCAGGTTGCGCTGGAGCATCAGGTAGTGCTGGGTCACCATGGGAATGACCACGGCGGGAAACTCCGACCCTTGCGATTTATGCACGGAGATGGCATAGGCCAGGCAGAGCTGGTCAGCTTCGGAAAAATCGTACGAGATTTCAGCGCCATCATAAGTCACCAACAGCGTGTGATCTTCCAACGATAAGCCGGTGACCCGGCCGATATCGCCATTATAGACATCTTTGTCGTAGTTATTTTCGGTCTGCATCACCCGGTCGCCTACGCGGAAGAGGCGGCCAAACAGCGACCGTTCAAGCTTTCCAGGAGAAGGGGGGTTCAGCACGGCCTGCAGGCGGCTGTTGAGCGCGTCCACCCCAACCGGGCCGCGGTACATCGGCGAAAGCACTTGTATTTCATTCTTGGGATCCAGGCCAAAGCGAGACGGGATCCTTTCGACCACTACCTGTTCAACCCACGAAGCGGCATCCTCCGGGGTGGGGGCAGGGAAGAAAAAGAAATCCTGGTTATCCACCGCCATCACGGGCATGGCGCCCTGGTGGATGCGATGAGCATTGGTGATGATCTGCGAGCCGGCCGCCTGCCGGAATATCTGGGTTAAGCTCGTCACGGGGACCGCGCCGCTGGCGATGATGTCACGGAGCACATCCCCTGCCCCCACGGATGGGAGCTGGTCCACGTCTCCCACCAGTACCAGGTGGGTGCCGGGCGACAGCGCTTTTAACAGGTGGTTGGCCAGAAGCAAATCGAGCATCGAGGCTTCGTCCACTACCAGCATATCAACCGGCAACGGATTCTCCTGGTGGTACTGGAAGCCCTTACCGGGATTGTAACCCAGCAGGCGGTGGATGGTGGTGGCCTGGTGACCGGTGGCTTCGGAGATGCGCTTGGCCGCCCGGCCGGTTGGCGCTGCCAGCGCGTAGCGGTGGTGTTCCGTTTCCAGCACTTCGATTAAGGCGCGGATAGCCGTCGTTTTTCCGGTGCCCGGGCCGCCGGTCAGCACACTCACCGGGGCTTCCAGGGCGATGCGTACTGCCTTCATCTGCTCTGGCGATAGCCCGGTGGTTAACAGGGATAAGGGATCAATCCCCGGCAGGTTTTCCTGCAATGAAAATAAGCGCGTCTGGTCTATCTGGGCCAGGGCTCTCAGTCGTTCGGCTACCCCTGTTTCTCCATGGTAAAACGGCGTCAGGTAGACGGCTTTCATTTCGGCTGCCCCCTGGCCGGTTGACGCTGCCTGTCCCATTTGCAGGTGGTCGAGCCGCACGCGATCTTCTTGAGACAGTCTTTCAAGCGCAGGCGCCATCAGCGCCGGGTCCACTTCGAGCAGCTCAGTCGCCCGGTCTAATAACGCTTGCTCCGGAGAATAGACATGCCCTTCATTGGCCATTTCATTCAAGGCATAGACCAGGCCTGCTTCCAGGCGAGAGGGATGGTCGGCCGGCAGCCCCAGGTCGCGCGCCAGCTTGTCCGCTGTCTTGAATCCAACCCCGTAAATGTCTTGCGCCAGCCGGTAAGGGTCTGCCTGAACCACCTGCAGCGATTGGTCGCCATATTGCTTATAAATTTTGACTGCCAGGGTGGTGTTGACGCCGTGACCGTGAAGGAACAACATGATTTCCTTGATCTTCTTTTGTTGCTCCCAGGCTTCCGCGATCATCATCATCCGCCTGGCGCCAATATCCGGGACTTCGGTGAGCAGATCGGCATGCGTGTCCAGGACTTCCAGCGTTTTAGACCCAAATTGTTTGACGATACGTTCTGCCAGGCGCGGCCCAATCCCCTTGACCAGTCCTGAGCCGAGGTAGCGGCGGATGCCTTCCACGGTGGCCGGCAGGCTTTGTTCCACCCCCTGGATGGCAAATTGCAGACCGTGTTCGGGGTGGGTTTCCCATTGACCGGTGAGGCGGAGGAATAACCCTGGCGTGGGCTCAGGTAAATTGCCAACCGCCGTCACCAGGCCTTCCCGGTTGAGTCCAGGGACGTTGCGGCGTTCCGGGCGCAGGCGAATCACCGAGTAGCCGTTCTCAGCGTTGTAAAATGTGATCCGTTCAATTGTGCCTGTCAGGTTATCCATTGAAAAGGGCATCCCTTCCCAAAATAAGCACCCTCTGTTATGATACCATAGCATGCCGAACGAACCTCGGCCAGTTTGGCCGGGGTTTTTGTATGCCAAGTATTTTAAGGAAGTGTCAGGAAATGATTATCGAAAGAACTGATTTAAGAAATATCGCCATTATCGCTCACGTCGATCATGGTAAGACGACGCTGGTGGATGGTATGCTCAGACAAGCCAGGGTTTTCCGCGAAAACCAGCAGGTGGTCGAGCGCGTGATGGATTCCAATGACCTGGAACGGGAACGCGGGATCACCATCCTGGCCAAGAACACGGCCATCACCATCCCGGATGCGCTCACCGGCGAGATGGTCAAAATTAATATCGTAGATACCCCAGGCCATGCCGATTTTGGCGGTGAGGTCGAACGGGTGATGAATATGGTGGATGGGGTTTTATTACTGGTCGATGCGGCAGAAGGGCCCATGCCGCAAACCCGTTTCGTGCTCAAAAAAGCCCTGGCGATGGGACACAGTGCCATCGTGGTGATTAATAAAATGGACCGCAAGGATGCGGACCCCGATAGAACGTTGAATAACACATTTGACTTGTTCGTCGAGCTGGGCGCGGATGACCAGCAAGCCGACTTTGCGGTGGTGTACACCAATGGCCTGACGGCTCAAGCCGGGATGACCCCTGACCTGAGCCCCAACTTGCAGCCGCTGTTTGAGGCCATCCTGCGGCGGGTACCCCCGCCCAAGGTAGATCTGGATGCACCTCTTCAAATGCTGGTGACCAACCTGGGTTACGATGATTATCGCGGCGTCACGGCCGTTGGGCGAATATTTGCAGGGAAAATGCAGGCCGGCCAGTCCGTCGCCCGGCTTACCCTGGACGGGGAAGTGTTGCCCGAACGGATTCGTTATTTATATGTGCACCAGGGACTGAACAAGGTTGAAGTGCCTGGCGCGGATGCTGGCGAGATCGTGGCGATCGCTGGGTTGGAGGGGATTGCCATCGGAGAAACCCTGGCAGATCTCGAACACCCGGTGGCGCTCCCCCAGATTAAGGTGGAAGAGCCGACGGTGCGGATGACCTTCGGGGTGAACACTTCGCCATTTTCGGGTAAAGAGGGCCGGTGGAGCACTTCACGGAAATTGCGCGAGCGCCTGTACGACGAGCTGCGCAACAACGTGGCGCTGAGGGTCGAAGATACCGAACAACCGGACACGTTCAGCGTTTCTGGGCGTGGTGAGCTGCACCTGGCAATTTTAATCGAGACGATGCGCCGCGAGGGCTACGAGTTCCAGGTATCCAAGCCCGAAGCGATCTTTCGCGAGGGGGAGCATGGCGAGCTGCTCGAGCCTTATGAGGAAGTGCATATCGAAACCTCAGCCGAAACGGTTGGCACCGTGGTGGAGATGCTGGGCTCGCGGCGTGGGAAAATGATCGACATGGTGAATAACCCGGATAACAGCGTGCACCTGGCATACGAAGTGCCCACCCGCGGCCTGCTGGGTTTCCGCTACCAGTTCCTGACTGCCACGCGCGGCATGGGGGTGATGAATTCCGTGTTTAAAGAGTACGGGCCCATGGCAGGGGTGATCCCATCGCGCAGCTCCAGCTCGATCGTCGCCTGGGAGACCGGTGTGACGGTGACCTATGGCTTGAAAAACGCCGAAGAGCGCGGTATGCTCTTCGTCGGGGCAGGCGTGGAGGTGTATGAGGGCATGGTGGTCGGCGAGACTCAACGCCCCACCGACGTGACGGTGAACGTGTGCAAGAAAAAGCACCTGACGAATATGCGCTCATCGAATAAAGACATTGAAATCCGCCTCACCCCACCCCGGATGATGAGCCTGGATGAGGCCATCGAATACCTGGCCGAAGACGAGCTGTTGGAAGTAACCCCGGCCAGCTTTCGCATCCGTAAACGCATCCTGAACACAGAAGAGCGCGGAAAACAGTCGAAGAAAGCCCGCGAGCTGCTGGCCGAACAGGAAGATTGACCCGGCGATCGAATCGCCGGGATCATCCTCTGCAACCTGGCTGAATTTAATTATGGGAGATAACCAGGTCTTGATACGGATCGTATTGCTTTTCCAGGTCGCGCCGGAATTGCTGCGTATATAAATTGAAATAATGACCGCGCCGGCGCATCAGCTCGGCATGGGTTCCCATCTCGGAAATCTGGCCGTGGTCGATCACCACGATTTGATCGGCGCGTTTGATCGTGGAAAGGCGGTGGGCGATGATAAAGCTGGTGCGCCCTTCCATTAGCGCTTCCATCCCTTTCTGGATCAGCGCCTCGGTGAGGGTATCGACCGAGCTGGTGGCCTCATCCATGATGAAAATT
The DNA here is from genome assembly GCA_021789855.1 of Chloroflexota bacterium. Taxonomy (GTDB): domain Bacteria; phylum Chloroflexota; class Anaerolineae; order Anaerolineales; family Anaerolineaceae; genus JAJYIW01. The sequence continues at coordinate 8,185 of JAJYIW010000070.1, forward strand.
TCCGGGTTGGCCAGGACCGCCCGGGCCAGGCTGACCAGCTGCTTTTGCCCAACGGAAAGCATGTTCCCGGTTTCACCCACATCCTGGTCGTACTGCTTGTCCAGCGTCATAATAAAGTCGTGGGCGCCGGCGATCCTGGCGGCTTGTTCAATTTCTTCGTCGCTCGCCCCCAGCTTCCCGTAGCGGATGTTGTCGCGGATGGTGCCGGAGAACAGGTGCGGCGTTTGCAGCACCACGCCGATGCGGGATTGGATGGAACGCGTGGTCAGGGTAGTGTAATCGCGACCGCCAAAGGTGATCCTCCCGCGCTTGGGCTCGTAGAAGCGGCACAGCAAGTTGACAATGGTGGATTTACCTCCGCCGGTGGGCCCGACCAGGGCGATGGTCTCGCCCGGCCTGACGGTCAGGTTGAAATCTTTTAAAACGGGCTTGTCCTGTTCATAAAAGAAGTCCACATGGTCAAAGCGGATCTCATTGAGGACGGTGCCCGGATCGCTGGCGTCTGGCTGGTCGATGATTTCGGGCTGGGTATCGATCAGGGAGAAGATGCGCTCAGATGATGCCACGGCTTGCTGCATATCGGCATAGACGCGCGCAAGGTCCTGGATCGGCCACATCATCATGGTGATATAGGACAAGAAGGCCTGGATGCCGCCAATGGTGATCCACCCCAGGTGAACCTGGTTGCCCCCAATGGTGAGCACGGCGGCCAGCGCGGTAGCGCTGATGATCTGCACCGTGGGCAAGAACAGGGCCGAGAGCCAGGCGGCCCGGTAGCTGGACGAATACATTTCATTGGTGAGCTGGCTGAACTCTGTCAGGTTGTTCTCTTCGCGGGAGAGAGCTTTGACGACTCTCACGCCGGTGATGTTCTCGTTATAGGCACCGGTGATCTTGGAGTTCAGCCGGCGAACGCGCCGGTATTCCGTCAGGATACGCTTTCTGAACTCGAAAGCCACGTATAACAGGATGGGCAGGGCAGCCAGGACGATCAGCGCGAGCTGCCAGCGGATAATCAGCATAAAATAGGCCGAGGTGATGATGTTGATCAGCGCCCAGGTCATATCCAGCATTCCCCAGGTTACCAGGTCGGCTAACCGGTCTGTATCCGAGGTAACCCGCGCCATGATCCAGCCCACAGGCGTGCGGCTGTAATAGGATAAGGACAGCTTTTGCAGGTGGTTGAACAAGGCGCGGCGTAGATCGTAGCGAACCTGCTCGCCCAGTATGCCGACCATAAAGATGAAGAACAGCACCGCCAGCGCCTGGAAGATGGCCAGGCCGGTGTAGGTGCCCAGGAGCGTGTACACGGCCTGCTTGTTCTTTACCGTGATGCCAGTATCGATCACCAGTTTGCTCAGATAGGTGAAATAAGCGTCGATAATCGAGGTGATAGCAATCCCCGTTAAGAAGCCGGCGACGTTCTTCCAATGCGATCTGACCTGGCTGAGGATGCGTAAAAGGGTTTTTCCCGTGATCTGGGATTGGAACTCTTCTTCAGCAAATTCATCAAATTCAGGCACTGGCAACCTCCTTTTCAACTTCAGACTCGATGCGCGTCTGGATATCAAAAATTTGGCGATAGATGCCGGGCTGGTTAACCAGATCGGCGTGGGAGCCATGCTGCACGATCTCGCCTTTATCGAACACCAGGATCTGGTCGGCGTTCATCACGCTCTGGATGCGATGGGCGATGACAAATGAGGTGCGGTTCTTCATCAAGTGCTCGAGCGCTTTCCGGATGGCGGCCTCGGTCTCGGTATCCACGGAAGAGGTCGAGTCATCCAGGATCAGGATGCGCGGATCTTTCAACAGGGTGCGGGCAATCGCCACACGCTGCTTTTGCCCACCGGACAGCGTAACCCCTCTTTCGCCTACCAGGGTATTGTAGCCTTCAGGGAAGGACAGGATCACATCGTGGATGGCAGCAGCCTGGGCCGCAGCTTCAATCTCGATCTGGGGCACATCACGCCCGACGCCGTAGGTGATGTTCTCGCGGATAGTGCGGGAGAACAGGAAAGGCTCCTGCTCAACGATGCCGATTTGCTGGCGCAGGTAACGCCGGGGGTACTGGCGTAAGTCAACCCCGTCCAGCTCGATCACGCCGCCCGTCACGTCATAAAAGCGAGGTAACAGGTTAACCAAGGATGTTTTGCCTGAGCCGGTCGAGCCCATCAAGGCGATCATCTGGCCGGGAAGGCAGAGAAAGTTGACCCCTTTGAGCACCGGGTTGTCCGCTTCATATTCAAAGCTTACATTTTTAAACGCCAGCTCCCCTTTGACATTGCCAGCCGGCTGGTGATTCCCTTCTTGCAAGGGCTCGCGCTCTTCTTTCAGAATCTTTGCCACGCGCTGGTATGAGACCAGGCCGGTGGACATCTGGACGATCAGCCGGCCCAGGCTGCGCATCGGGAAGATGATCGCACCGACCAGCCCGATGTAGGCCATGTACGTGCCGAGGCTGATGGTGCCATCGATGGCCATCAAGGCTCCAACCAGGAAACCCGCGATCATTTGCAGCCCGCACAGGGTATCCGATAGAGGCCAGAACAGGGCATTCATCAGCACCAGGTGCTTGCCCCGTTTAAACTTTTCCAGGTTGTCCGATTCGAACTTATCCATTTCGAAATTTTGGCGGGCAAATGCTTTCACCACGCGGACGCCGGAGAGGTTTTCTTGAAGGGTCGTCGATAAGGTGGCTTCCTGTTCCTGGAAGGCTTCATACGCTTTAGAGATGCGCTTGAAAAAGTAAAGCGATACCAGCAGCACCAGCGGGATAGCGATGGTGGAAATCAGCGCCAGGGTGACATTCAGATCGAGCAAGGCGGTAAAGTTGATGGCGAAGAGAAGGAACACCCGGCAAATACCGATGGCCTGGTCTGAGAAAAAACGCCGCAGGGCATCCACATCCGACGTGGAGCGCTGGATCAATTCGCCTGTCGCCATCTTCGCATGGTAAGCAAAAGAAAGGCGCTGGATATGATCATACAGGTAGTTCCTCAACCGCCGGGTAATCCCTTCTGCGGTCATAGCCGCCAGGCGGCCGCTGGTAAACGAGAACGTCCCCTCGAATAATGCCAGGCCGATAAAGCCCAGCGCTACCCAGAGCAGGATGGTTCCGAAGCGTCCTTTGGTCAGTACCTCATCGACCAGGTAACGCAGGAGCATAAAAGTGAGTGTTTTCGAAGTCGCAGCAATCGCGAGGCTGACCGCTGCACCCAGGTACAGCCAGCGGTAACCAGACATCAATCGCCACAGCCCTAACAGGCGATTGTCGGATACCGCTTTGTGCAAATCGAGCTCAGGCGGATTCGACTTTAGTTTTAGGGATAACAAGAGGTTCTCCGTTTTAGGTTTTATGTAATGGCAGGAATGACGATATCCCCGAAGGGAGACGATAGGGGGAAGCTGGGAGAAGGCGCGGGACTTGTTATTTTACTCGGTTTACATAAAAAGTCAATATTAATGTTAATTTAACCATTTATGATATGTTTAGAGCTCGATATCGAATTCTCCGGCTACAATCCGTTGAGGCTCTGCGATCTCGATATCAAACCGCTGGCGCCAGAACACCAGCGCGCGGGTGTAATCTCGCCAGGCCTGGTTGGTAACGGCTACCAGGCTTTTCGCTTGAATGGCTGCGTCCTGGTTTAGCCGCGACAGTTTTATTTGGTCGATGGGCAAGCGCGCCAGCAGCAGATCCTCGAGCGCCCAAGCCTGGATCAGGCGGTCGCTACCGCTGCTCAGCAGGGTTTGGCCGTCCGGGGTAAAGGCCAGGCCTGTCACGGCACCCTGGTGGGCAGCCAGGGAGGCCCAGGGCTTACCCGTGGTGGCGCTCCATAAAACCAGATTGCCATCCAGGCTACCGCTGGCCAGCACCTGGTTATCCGGGTGGAATCCTAAACTGGTGATCAGGTTTTTTTGCGGCTCAAAAGTGTCCTTGAGGCGACCATCGGGCAAAGCCCACAGGCGGATAGTGTTATCGCGGGCGCCGCTGGCTATCACCTGGCTGTCCTGGCTGGTAGCCAGGCTGGTAATGGTGCCGGTGTGACCCTCGAGGGCTTTCAGGAAAGTGCCATCCGGAAGGCTCCACAGGCGGATGGCCATGTCGGCCCCGGCGCTGGCTAACAGGCGCCCGTCGCCGGTGATGCTCAAGCAAAAGACCTCGGAGGTATGCCCGCTGAGGGTTTTCAGCTCCGGCCCGGTAGGAATCCGCCACAGGCGCACGGTGTGGTCAAAACTGGCGCTGGCCAGCAGCCAGCCATCCGGGCTGAAAGCCAGGCTGCGCACGGTGGCGCTGTGGCCGCTCAATTCTTTGATCACATGATGGTCGGCCAGGCGGTAAATTTGGATCGAATGATCACTGTTGCCGATTGCCAGGGCCTGGCCGTCGGGGGAAAAGGCGATGCTGCGAATCGGGCCGCGATGGGTATATAGAATATCGCTTTTCTGCCCCCGGTGGACGTCCCAAAGGCGGACCGATTGATCCGTGCTTCCACTGGCGACGATGTTTTTTCCTGGGGCCATGGCCAGGCAGGTGATCTCTTGAAGGTGACCGGCGAAGGTCGCTTTTTTCTGGATCGATGGGATTGTCCCGATGCAATTAGCGCCCAGGCGATTCAATTGATCGTACAGGGAGAGATCCTCGGCGCCAGGCAGCCATTGTCCTTCGCTTAGCAGGAGGAATGCCTTGAGGCTCCAGACGGGTGGGGCCACTTGAACCAGGCGCCACAGATCAGCCCATTTTCCCGCCTGTTTCAACGCTGATAAGGCCAGCTCCCAATCCGCATCGGTCAGGTCGCCGATCCACCGCACGCGGCGGGAACCACTCAATGCCTGGGCCCATTCCAGGTGTCCAATCCGCCGCGCCTGGGAAATAATCCGTTGGCGGAGCGGTTTATCGGCCAGCTCATAAGCCCAGGACAACCGGCTGTGGTCGAAGTCCAGGGTTTCATAAGCAGACCACTGGCTGGCCAAAAATAAAAACAGAGCGCGTTGCACCGGGTCGGCTGGTAAGGTGTTTAGGGATACAGCCAGGTCTCCCACGGCCGGGTCACCCGATGCAATAAAGAGCTGGCATACGGCATCGCTCGCAGGCTGGTTCCCGGCCCTGACGAGTTGTGCGATTTGATCCCGGGCAAAGCGCTTCATCTTTTCCGTTTTAAAATGGGGGTATGCCTGGCAAAAGCTGGCCAGGGCTTCCGGTTCCGGACGCTCAACCGTGGCCAGGATCGTAGCCCAATCGTCCAGGCCGGTTTTACGGGCTGCCGGCAGGATACGTTTGCGAATTTCTTCTGGCGAAGCCTGCCAGGCAGCCGTGATCAGCGCCTGTTCGGGATCGAGCTGGCTTAGCTTGCCAGCCT
>JAJYIW010000328.1 GCA_021789855.1 Chloroflexota bacterium
CGGGGCCGGCCACCTGGTGGTGCGTTACGCTGGCCAGGCGGTGCTCGACCTGGATGTTACCTTTCTGCACGATGGCCTGCCGCAGCGCCAGCTCATAGCCTCCCTCCCTAAGATTAAGCTGGAGCCGGATACCGAAAACACCCTCCCCCTCGACCTGCCGGGCAACCTCCTGGCCTTGCTGGCTCACCCAAACCTGGCCTCGCGGGCGCCCATCATCCACCTGTACGACCACGAAGTGCAAGGCGGCACGGTAGTCAAGCCTCTTACCGGCGCGGTGAACGATGGCCCGGCGGATGGCTGCGTGCTCAAACCCATTGGCACCCGCGGCGCTACCGGTATTGTCCTTTCCAATGGGCTGAACCCGGAGTATGGCAAGCTGGATGCTTACCGCATGGCCGTCTGCGCCGTCGATGAAGCCATTCGCAACGCCGTGGCGGTCGGCGGCGACCTGGATTCACTAGCCCTGCTGGATAACTTTTGCTGGGGTGATCCCCGCCGCCCGGATGTGATGGGCACGCTTCTCGAAGCAGCCCGGGGTTGCTACGAGGCCGCACTGCGCTACCGGGCGCCATTTATCTCGGGTAAAGATTCGTTCAACAATGAGTACCTGGACGCCGGCGGGCAGCGGCATGCCATTCCCCCCACCCTGCTGATTTCTTGCATGGGGGTGATTCCCGACATCCAACAGGCGGTGACCCTCGATCTAAAAATGCCCGGCAATTGGCTCTACCTGGCCGGTGATTTTAAGCCCACCCTGGGCGGCAGCCATTTCAACCTGCTGAACCGGCGGCAACGCGGCGTCCCACCTTTGCCCACTGAAGTCGCCCCGCGCGTTTACCGCGCCCTGCACCAGGCCATCGTCCGGGGGCTGGTCGCGGCCTGCCACGATTTGAGCGAAGGCGGCCTGCTGGTCGCCGCCGCCGAGATGGCTATTGCTGGCCGGCTGGGGTTGCGCCTGGCGCCGCCCCCTGCGGATAACCTGATAGCGGCCAGCTTCGGCGAAACAGCCGGCTGCCTGCTGGTCGAGGTACCGGAACGCGATGCGCCAGCCTTCGAGCAATCTTTAGCTGGCCTGCCGCTCGCCCGCCTGGGCCAGGTGACCGCTGATGGCCGCTTCACCTTCGATCATCCCATCTATTCCTTTACCTTACCGGTGGAACGCCTGGCCGCCACCTGGAACCGCCAGGGAGGCGCCTGGTGACCCGCCTACCCGCAGCCCTGATCCTTCACGCCAGCGGCACCAACCGCGACCTGGACGTCGCCCAGGCTTTTGAGACCGCCGACGCTCGCCCAGAAATCGTTCATATCAACGCCCTCCGTCGGGGGGAAAAGCGTTGGTCAGACTACCAGATTCTGGTCATCCCGGGAGGATTTTCCTACGGCGACGCGCTGGGCGCAGGCCGCCTGCTGGCGTTGGACCTGCGCACGTATGCGGCGGCGGAGATCGAAGCCTTCGTCCAGGCTGGCAAGCCTGTCATTGGGATCTGCAACGGCTTCCAGGCGCTGGTCAAAGCGGGTATCTTGCCCGGGGCGCTCAACCCGGCCGAGCCCACCCAGACCACCGCGACCCTCACCTTTAACCGCCAGGGGAGCTTCGAATGTCGCTGGGTGTATCTAAAGAGCGTCTCGACACGCTGTCTGTGGACACCCCAGGTGGACACCCTCATCTATTGCCCGGTGGCGCATGGCGAAGGGAACTTTACCGCGGCATCGCCCGGTGTGATAGCCAGCCTGCAAGCCAGCCAGCAGGTCGCCTTGTTGTACGTCACGGCGGATGGACAGCCGGCCAACGGCGCCTACCCGGCCAATCCCAACGGTTCCAGCGCGGATATCGCCGGCATCTGCAACCCGGCCGGCAACGTGCTCGGCCTCATGCCGCACCCAGAAAACGCCATTTTCCCATACCAACACCCACGCTGGACCCGTCACGAAGCAGGCCATGGCGGGTTATCTTTATTTAAAGCCGGGGTGGATTACGCCGCCCAAATGTAAAGGTATCATGGATATCGACTCGCTTATTCAAATGCTTCCTTCCGCTTACCAGTCTTCTCACCTGCCGTTGCCCGGGCGGGCCGCTGGCAAGGTGCGCGATTGGTACGACCTGGATGGCGGACAGCGCCTGTTCGTCACCACCGACCGCCTGTCGGCCTTCGACCGGGTGCTCGCCTCCATCCCTTACAAAGGCCAGGTGCTCAACCAGCTCTCCGCCTGGTGGTTCAACCAGACCCATGACGTGATCCCGAACGCCATGCTCGACCTGCCCGATCCCAACGCCATGCGCATGCAGGTGGTGACGCCTTTCCCGGTGGAGGTGATCGTCCGCGGGTACATCACCGGCGTCACCAAGACCGCGCTGTGGTACCGCTACTCGCTCGGCGAGCGTACCATCTACGGATACACCTTCCCGGACGGGCTGACCAAAAACGAGCCCCTGCCCTCCGCCATCATCACCCCCACCACCAAGGGAGGCCCGACCGGACACGACGAGCGCCTGACCTGCGCCGAGGTGGTTTCCCATGGATGGGTCGGCGCCGCAGAATGGGATCAGATCGCTGCAGCAGCCCTGGCTTTGTTCCAGCGTGGCCAGGCTGTGGCCGCGCGCGCCGGTCTGATCCTGGTCGACACCAAATACGAATTTGGCCGCGCTCCCGATGGGCGAGTCGTGCTGATCGACGAGCTCCACACCCCCGACTCGTCCCGCTTTTGGAAA
>JAJYIW010000071.1 GCA_021789855.1 Chloroflexota bacterium
CTCATCCTTGGAGAAAAAACCTGCCAGGGGGACAATCCCGGCTAGGGCAAGCGCACCGATCAAATACACCCAAAAAGTGACCGGCATCCGCTCTCGTAGACCGCCCATGTTGCGCATATCTTGAACGTCGAAGGTCTCAACCTCTTGAGCCGGCGCAGCCGGTGAGTGGATTGAGGTGACTCGGCTGCTCATGGGCTTCGCCCCACCCTTGTCAGGCGCCCCATGGGCATGCGCCAGGCGGTGCTCACCACGCTCCATGCCAATGATGACCGAGCCGGCCGAGAGGAACAACAAAGCCTTGAAGAAGGCGTGGGTCACCAGGTGGAACATCCCCCCGACAAACGCCCCCATGCCCACCGCAGCCACCATGAAGCCCAACTGGCTGATGGTGGAATAAGCCAGCACTTTTTTGATATCATATTGCCCAGCGGCAATCGTCGCAGCGAATAAAGCCGTCACCGCGCCAACCCAGGTAACCACAGATTGGGCCGTGGGCACCAGCGTATAGAGCGGCGCAGAGCGCGCTACCAGGTAAACGCCGGCGGTGACCATGGTCGCCGCGTGGATCAAGGCCGAAACTGGCGTTGGCCCGGCCATGGCGTCCGGCAGCCAGACGAACAGGGGAAGCTGGGCCGATTTACCCGCCACGCCCATCAACAGAAACAGGGTAATCGCCAGGATGACCCCTGGCGCGGCCTGGGCTACCTGGGGCGCTTTACTGAAGATGGTGTTAAAATCCAGGGAGCCGAACCAGGAAAATAGCATAAACAGGGCGATTAAAACGCCAAAATCACCGATGCGGTTGACCACAAAGGCTTTTTTTCCGGCGCTGGCGTTGGCAGTGCCGTCTTTCCCTTTTTCAAACCAGAAACCAATCAGCAAATAAGAGCACAACCCGACGCCTTCCCAGCCGACGAACAGCACCAGGTAGTTCGCAGCGCTGACCAGGATCATCATCGACAGGATAAACAGGTTGAAATAGATAAAAAAGCGGTTATAACGCGCCGGTTCGCCGTTATGGCGCACATCTTCATGCATGTACCCGGTGGCATACACATGGATCAGGGTGCCCACGCCCCCCACCACCAACATCATCAGCACAGACAGGGTATCGACGCGGAAGGCCCAGGAGAGGCTTAACCCACCGACCACGATCCAATCTGCCAGCGAGACCGTGACAGCGCCGGGTTGGCGGAACAACGAAATACCCAGCAGCACCGCCACGAAAAAGGCCAGGCCTGAAGCCAGGCTGGCGACCATCCCGATCCCCACTTCACCCAGCTTCTTTCCGACCAGGAGGTTAATCAACAAACCGGCCAGGGGAAAAAAGATGACCAGGGGAACAAAGTTAAAATAAACGCCGTTGCTGAGATCCATACGCCTACCCCTTCAAGTTATTCATCTGGTCCACATCGATGGTTTGCTTGTTTCGGAAGATCGCCACCATCAAGGCCAGGCCTACGGCCACTTCAGCCGCCGCTACGGTCATGACAAAAAAGACAAACAGTTGACCATCCAGCGCCAGGTGAAACCGGGCAAAGGCCACAAAAGCCAGGTTAGCCGCGTTGTACATCATCTCCAGGGACATGAAGATGACGATGGCGTTCCGGCGAGTGAGGACGCCGATGATGCCCAGCACAAACATCACGGCAGAAAGTCCTAAATAATAGGTGATCGGGACCATAAAGGTTCTCCTAAAGACAATTGGCTCAACTACGTTTCGCTTTATGCGTCAGGACAATGGCTCCGATCACTGCAACCAGCAGGATAACCGAAGTCACTTCAAAAGGCAAAGTGTATTCATTAAACAACACCATGCCGACGTCGGCCGGGCTGCCCAGCGTTGAAACAGGCGCCTGGATAGCGGGCTGGCCTCCCCCCTGGGTGATCAAAGCCACGGCAGCCTCCGCCAGGGTGATCGCAGCAAGAACAATGACGGCTGGCCGTTGCCAGCGCAAGTTTTGGCTCTGCGGCAGTTTTTCAGCGCCCAACAGCATGATCACAAACAAGAACAGAATCATGATCGCCCCGGCATACACCGTGATCTGCGAAAAGGCGATAAAAGGCGCCCCAAGCACCAGGTAGAGAACAGCCACCGAGGAAAAGTTAAGAATGAGAAACAACGCAGCATAAACCGCATTGCGGCTGATCAGCATCAAGATGCCCGTAATCACCGCCACCAGCGCCGGTAAGAAAAAAAGTAGAAAGCTCAGGCTCATACCAGGTCTCCCTAATCCGTTGGGTCTTTCATTTCAGGGACTGAACGCATATAGACCCCCGGTTCAACTTTCTGGGGGGTTGGTTTGCCGCCGTCTGGAACCGGGTCCAGCAGCATATCTTTGGTGTAAATGGCCTTAGCCCGCTCCACAAAGGATAGCTCATAATTGTCTTCGAGGACGATAGCCTCCGTCGGGCAGGCGTCCTCACAAAAGCCGCAAAAAATGCAGCGCAGCATGTTGATTTCATAGGTGCTGGCGTAACGCTCTCCGGGTGAGAATCGTTTCTCATCTGTGTTTTCGGCTGCTTCCACAAAGATAGCATCCGAGGGACAGGCGGCCGCGCACAGCGCACAGCCGATACATTTTTCCAACCCGTTATCGTAACGCTTGAGCGCGTGCCGCCCGCGGAAACGGGTACGCACCGGGCGTTTTTCCTCGGGGTACTGGACCGTCACAGGTTTTTCGAGCATCGACCTGAGGGTCGTCCACATACCGCGTATCAACGGTAACATTATTTACCTCCTAACAGGGCCAGCCCAAACGCCGTCAGGATGACGTTTAGCAAAGCCAGAGGGAAAAGGATCTTCCAGCCAAAAGCCATCAACCGGTCGTAACGAATGCGGGGAAAGGTGGCCCGCACCCAGATCAGGATAAACAGGAAGATCGCGACCTTGATAAACAGGTAGATCGGCCCCAGCCAGGGAAGTTGATCGACGAAGGGGCCTAAATAACCGCCCATGAAAACCGTCGCACCGATCATGCACACCGCGATCATCTTGATGTACTCCGCCATGAAGAACAAGGCGAATTTCATCCCCGAATATTCCGTGTGATAACCGGCGGTCAGCTCTTGCTCTGCTTCGGGCATATCAAAAGGCGCGCGGTTGATTTCTGCAATCGTCGCGATAGTAAAGATAACCGCAGCCAGGGGCTGCAAGACGATAAACCACATGGGCCGTTGGGCATTGACGATATCTTCCAGGCTCATCGATCCAGCAATTAAGATAGGGCCCACAAACGAAAGCCCCAGCGCCAGCTCATAGCTGATCATCTGCGCGGTGGCACGCAAGCCTCCCAGGGTGGCATACTTGTTGTTGGAAGACCAGCCGGCCAGGGTGATGCCATAAACGGAAATACTGGTGACGGACAAGATATAGAGCATGCCAATGTTGATATCAGCCAGGTGGAGCTGTACCGTGCGTCCAAACAGGTTAATGGCCGTCCCCCACGGCACCACCGCAGTAATCACCAACGCCGGCATCACGGTAATCACCGGGGCAAGGATGAAGACAAGCTTGTCCGCTTTTGCCGGGATCAGCTCCTCTTTAAAGATCAGCTTGACGGCATCCGCGATGGGCTGCAGAAAGCCCACGGGGCCAGCCCGGTTAGGGCCGATGCGCACCTGCATACGCGCCAATACCTTACGTTCGTAAAGGGTGGTGTAAGCAAAACCGCCTGTCATCACCAACAGGATCAACACCGATTTGATGATCCATTCCCATATCATGGCAGGTTCCATAACTTCATCCTCGTTGCCTTCTTTGTATTCATTTTACACGGCGATCCCTCAGGAGGGATATCAGGCTAAACGCGCGCCAGCCTACCCGGCCGGCGCAAGGTGAGCGTAGACCGGGTGGGTCACCGGCAGGCCCACACTGCGCGGAACTAAAGCTATGCCATCCGGTACGCCCGGGTTGATATCGATCACCACTGGCCAGACCTGGTTATCCACACTGAGCGTGGCTGCCTGTCCCAAATTCAACTTAAGGCTGGCCGCTATGGCCGGATTAACCACGATCAGGCCAGCCTGGGCCAGCCTTTGATGAAGCAAGTCGCTGGGAAGCAAAGTCTGCCCGCGGTCATACAGGCGGGTCACTGGCACCGCCAGGAGCAAGTCTTTCTCTTGAGCACGCGTTCCAGAGTCTGGCGGTATTTCACCTGATCGCATTCCCTCTTCGGCCTGGGCATGATCAGGCGCCACCAGGGGTAACTGGCAGCCTAAACCCTGCATATTGTCGTAAATCGTCCCACCGTAATACATGTCGTGCCGGCCAACTTGCGGCCACTGCGGAGCTGCCTGGCTGATAACCTGGTAAGATAACCCATGGTAACCCGGGACGAGGGCGGCAATCTGGGCAAACACCGCCGCTGCAGAAGAATCATTCAGGGTCAAACCGGCCAGGTGAGCCAACTGAGCCGTGACGGTAAAATCGGCGCGTGTGCCCTCGCGTGGAGGAATTGCCGGGAAATAACGCTGCACCCGGCGCTCGCCGCTGGTGAAAGTTCCTTCACGCTCAGTGTAAGCCTGTACGGGCAGGACAACATCAGCCCGTTTTGCGGTTTCGGACAGGAAAAGCTCCTGCACCACGACGAAGCCGGCCTCGTCAAGAGCCTCAGCCAGAGCCGGGTCGTCGCCAGCCGGGTCAGCCGCGGCGATTAATGCAACGCCGCTCCTCGCCAGCGAGCTGCCCAGAGACGGGTCGGGGCTGAAACCCATATCCCAGGCGCCCTGGACGTTAGCAGCCGGCCAAACCCCCACCAGGCCGTTGTTCGGCCGCCCCACATGGTGGGTTTGGACCAGTAACTCAGCGCAGGCCTGCGCCAGGGATTGAGAGCCGGTTAATCCAAGGCCTTCACTGCCAAAAAAGACAACCAGGTTTTCGGCCTCGGCCAAAGCTTTTGCGGCCAGGCTTAACTGGCTATTGCCTTCCTGAGTGGCAGCGCCAACCAGCGCATGGACGGTGTCCGCTTCGGCGCCGTAAGCATAACGAATGGTATAACTGGCAACGCGGTCCAGCTTGGTGGGGCGCGGGTTAACCACCACCAGGGTCGCGCCATGCCTGGCAGCCTGTGAAACACGTAGCCACCAGATCGGCGCCTCTTCTTCCAGGTCGCAAGCTGCCACCAGAATAGCGCTATTTTTCTTCAAGTCCGCCAGGTTGCTGTCTGCGCTGAGGCCCATGCTGGCGGTCAAATCACCGCCGCCCATGGCTGAATATAAGGTCGCTTTTCCGCCCTGGGATGCCGTGAGCTGCTTCAGGTTGAACAGGTCCTCGTTAGACAGCCGCCCACCAACCAGGGTCAACAGCCCAGCGCCGGCCGCCTTGATTCGACTGGCCGCCAGCTCCAGGGCAGCCTCCCAGGTGGTAGGAACCAGCCGGCCGTCCTGGCGGATTAGGGGCTGAGTCAGGCGTTGGTCGCTCTCGCTGAAGTGGTAGGCAAAGCGTCCCTTGTCGCACATCCAGATTTCATTGACCGCCTCGTTCTGGCGCGGCATGGCGCGCTTAATGACTCTCTGCCCCGCTGAGCCAGCCTCCCGCCGCACATCAAAGGTGATATTACAACCCACCGGGCAGTGGTTGCATAGGGAGGCCGCCGGTCTGAGCTCCCAGGGGCGAGCGCCAAAGCGGAAATCTGCCGTGGTCAGAGCCCCCACCGGGCATATATCGGTGGTATTGCCGGAGAAATAGGATTTGAAACCGGGTTCCGTGTACGTGCGGATTTCTAATCGGCGCCCACGCTCATAAAACCCGATCACCGGGTCGTCTGCAAGCTGGCTCTGAAAACGGACACAGCGCCCGCATTGGATGCAGCGCTCGCGATCGAGGTAAATCAGCTCTCCCAGCGGGATATGTTTCCCCAGGTGAAGCTTCTCGTCAAATTCGAAACGGCTCTGGGGACGCCCATATCGCATAGTCTGGTCTTGCAATGAACATTCGCCCCCCTTATCACACACCGGGCAATCCAATGGATGCGAGGTGAGAATGAATTCGACCACGTCTTTGCGCGCGTCCCTGACCACCTCGGTAGTGGTGCGCACCACCATGGCCTCGGTCACCGGGGTCGTACAGGCGGTATCCAGCTTGGGCCCAAATTGCACCCGGATCGAGCCATCCGTCTCCCGTAAGAATTGGCCGGTAGCCCGATCCAGGATTGGCCGGCCGATCTCCACCAGGCACATGCGGCACATGCCCACCGGCTCCATCTTGGGATGGTAACAAAAAACCGGGATGTCAACCCCTATCCTTTTCGCCGCATCCACGATCAACGTGCCTTCCGGCACGGTCACGGCCTGTCCATCGATGGTCAAGGTTACCAGTTTTGGCATCACTGAGCTCCGCGAAAATCTTCTGCAAACTTATCCACGCTGGAAAGGACGGCTGTGATGGAAAATTCACCCAGCGGGCACAGGCATTTATTGCGAATCTGTTTGGCCACCGTCACCAGCAAATCTACATCCTGGTCTGAGCTGCCGTCTGCCAGCATCCTATCCAGAATGTGATCCATCCAATAGGTGCCTTCCCGGCAGGGGGTACACTTCCCACAAGACTCGTGCCGGAAAAAGTGCACGGTCTTGTGCAATAGCCATTCCATATTCACCGTATCGTCTACCACAATCACCGAAGCAGACCCCAGCATGGAGCCAATAGCCGCAACCGACTCATAATCCATCGGCGTATCGAGGGCCGTGTCCGTCGCTTTAATGACCGACGAAGAAGCGCCGGCCGGCAGGATCGCCTTAATCGCATGCCCGTCCGGGATTCCGCCCCCATGCTCGTAGATCAAAGTCCTGAACGGCGTGCCCAGGGGCAGCTCATAGTTGCCCGGCCGGTTGATGCGCCCTGACAGGCTGAATACTTTGACGCCGGGGCTCTTCTCCGTGCCCATTTTATGAAACCAATCGCTGCCGTTAGCCAGGATAGAGGGAATGTTCGTGAGCGTTTCGACGTTGTTAATCACAGTCGGGCGGTTGTACAGGCCAGCCACCGCAGGAAAAGGAGGGCGGATCCGCGGCTGGCCCATCTTACCCTCGATCGATTCGAGTAAAGCGGTCTCTTCACCGCAAATATAGGCGCCAGCACCCAGGTGGACAAACAGCCGCAGCGCATAAGACGTGCCGAACAGTCCATCACCCAAAAGCCCGGCAGCCTCCAACTCGGCAATCTTTTGCTCCAGGAAATGGCCGATCTGCCAGAATTCACCGCGCAGGTAGGTATACCCCACATTCGCCTGAACGGCATAACAGGCGATCATTAATCCTTCGAGGAACTGGAAAGGATTATGCTCCAATATCTCACGATCTTTGAATGTCCCCGGTTCGGACTCATCGCCGTTAGCCACCACATAATGAGGCCAGAGGTTGTTGGGAAGGAATGACCATTTCACCCCGGTTGGGAAACCGGCGCCACCGCGGCCGCGCAAGCCGGAAACTTTCACTTCGTTGATGACCTGCTCCGGCTTCATGCTCGTCACCACCTTCTTGAACGCCTCAAAGCCACCATTCTGGCGGTAGACATCCAGGTGATCCAGGTCAGGGATATCTCGATGGCGGAGCAGAATCATTTCACTCATGCGCCCTGTTCCTTTCCGGCGCTGCGGAGTTGATCCAGCAGGGCCAGCGTTTTCTCTTCCGTCATATCTTCGTGATATGCGATTTCCCCATCGCCTTGCACCTGCAATAACGGCGCATGATGGCATCCCGCCAGGCAGGTTACCGCCTCGACCGTAAATAGCCCGTCGGGCGTGGTTTCACCCACATGAATCCCCAGGTTAGCGCACAACTTATCCAGGAATTCTTCCGCGCCGCGCATCGCACAGGGCAAGTCCGTGCACACTTGCAGGTGGTAATGTCCGCCGGGGTGATCGTGGAAGAGGGTATAAAAGCCCACGATGGATGCCACCTCCGTCGTCTCAACCCCGATGATTTCGGCGATCTCTTCCATCGATTGCCTGGTCAGGTAACCCGATTTTGCCTGGGCCAGGTAAAGCAATGGCATGACCGCTGAGCGCTTTTGATCCGGCGGGTATTTCGCCAGGATAGCCTGCACTTCCGCAGGATGTTCCTCAAGCAATCCATTCATCGATCGGCGTCTCCTAATACGATATCAACACTGCCAATGATCCCAACCAGGTCAGCCACAAAATGTCCCTTCGAAAGTAGGGGCATGGCCTGCAAGTTCACAAAAGAAGGCGTGCGGAAATGCACCCGGAAAGGCTTGGGCGTGCCATTGCTTTCCAGGTAGACGCCCAATTCTCCTCGTGGCGATTCGATGGCCGTGTAGACCGAGCCCACCGGCGGGATAAATCCCTCTGTCCACAACTTGAAATGGTGGATCAGCGCTTCCATGCTCACGCCGATCTCTGAACGCGGTGGGGGCACATATTTACGGTTGCTACTAAGCGTGGGGCCGCCGGGTAAGTTATCCAGGGCTTGCTGGATAATGCGCAGCGATTGGCGCATCTCTTCGACCCGCACCCGGTAACGTGCGTAGATGTCCCCTGTAGTTTGGGTGGGGATATCAAAATCGTATTGCTCGTAACCGCTGTAAGGGCGGTCTTTACGCAGGTCATACGCCAGGCCCGATGCGCGGATGATCGGCCCAGATAGCCCATAGCGAATGCAATCTTCAGCGGAGATGACCCCTATTTTGCGCGTTCGATCGAGGAAAAGCGGGTTCTTGGTAAGCAGCGCCTCGTACTCGTCCAGGCGTCCCGGCATCACCTTCAGAAAAGCACGCACGGTCTGGTCAAATTCAGGCGGCACGTCTCGCCAAATGCCGCCCGGCCGGATGTATGTGGTCATCATGCGCTGGCCAGAAACCAGCTCGAAAATATCCAGGATCATCTCCCGCTCGCGGAATGAGTAGAGGAAGACCGACATAGCCGCCAGGTCCAGCGCTGCCGTCCCAATCCAAACCAGGTGAGATTGAATACGCGAGAGCTCAGTCAGGATAACCCGAATGGCCTGGGCCCGCGGGGGGACATCCAGTTCAGCTAATTTTTCAATCGCCAGGCAGTACACCAGGTTGTTTCCGATCGTGTACAGGTAATCCAGGCGATCCGACATCACCTCGGCCTTTTGATAGGTCTTGGATTCCATATTCTTCTCAACCCCGGTGTGCAAGAAACCGATATCCGGTATCACATTGACCACAATTTCCCCATCGAGCTCGACCAGCAGGCGTAACACACCATGCGTGCTGGGGTGTTGCGGCCCCATATTGAGCAGCATGGTCTCGCCTTTCAAGGCTCGCTCGGAGACCAAATGACTGATGCCATCGAGCATCTCTAAATTTATGGTATTGGTCATGGTCTTTAATCCCTATTCTTTCGCGGCCGGCTTACGCAAGTTTATCTCATCAAAGTTGAAGGTAAATTCGACCTCTTCGTAACCCAGGGGATAGTCCTTGCGCTGGGGAAAGCCTTCCCAATCGTGCGGCATGAGAATCCGGCGCAGGTCTGAATGACCATCGAAGTGTATGCCGAACATATCCCATATCTCGCGCTCATGCCAGTTTGCTACCGGGAATATACCTTCAACGGTGGGCAGAGATGGCGCATTGCCTGCCAGGGGAACACGTAAACCCAGGATCACTTTATGCTCTACCGCATACACATGATAAATCACATGGAAACGAGGTTCAGTTTGCGGCCAGTAATCCACCGCCGTCTCGTTAATCAGCATGTTGAAACCAAATTCATCTCGAGCCGCCCGGCAGACCTCTACGATCTTGTCCGCCGGGACCAGCAGGCTGACTTCGTCGCGAAATTCACTGACCTCAACGCTAAAGCGGTCTTTTAAGGCCTGGGTAACGGGTTGGAGTTTTTCATTCATAGGGTTGACACTCCGAAACAAAAAAATGCCTGAGCGAGGACGCTCAAGCCCACCGGGCCAATTTTTCGCCTCTGACCTTCTCGTGCAAGGTGATAATGCCGTGGATCAGCCCTTCAGGACGGGGCGGGCAGCCGGCCACGTACACATCCACCGGCACGACCTCGTCGACACCCTGGACCACAGCATAATTGTTAAACACCCCGCCGCAAGAAGCGCAATCACCCATAGCAATGACCCACTTGGGATCAGGCATCTGGTCATACAGGTTGCGCACCACCGGGGCCATTTTCCGGCTGACACGCCCCGCCACAATCATCAGGTCCGACTGGCGTGGGCTGGCGCGCATCAGTTCCATGCCAAAACGGCTCATATCGTAATTTGAGGCCTGGGCCGACATCATCTCAATCGCGCAGCATGCCAGGCCAAACAGCATGGGCCACATCGAATTGGTGCGCGCCCAGTTAACCGCCTGCTCCAGGGTCATGGTCACAATGCCCATATCCCCGGTTTTTTGCTCTATTCCCATTCCAATGCTCCTTTCTTCCAGGCATAAATATATCCTACCAGTAAAATCACAATAAAAACGAGCATCTCGATCAGAGCAAACCAGCCCAATTTTCTAAACACCACCGCCCAGGGCAAAAAGAACACCACTTCCACGTCAAATAGAATAAACAAAACCGCGATCAGGTAATAACGCACCGACATCCGGCGGGTTCCCGGACCAATGGGCGTCATACCCGATTCATACGGCTCGCTCTTACGCTTTGTGGGGCGACGCGGGCCAAAGCTTTGCCCGAGGAAGATGACAAAAAAAGCCAGGAATAAAGCAAGGGTGATTAAAATAGCGATGGGGAGATAATCTGTCAGCATAGTCATTCCCTACATATAGCATCGTATTTCTGGGCTTAGTATATCACAGTGTTAATTTTCACAATCACAAAAACCAGCCCTGTCTCAGGTTTAGCTGGCCTTTTAACAAAATCCCACTGTTTTTAAAATGCTGGTTTACCCAAGGTATTCACGCAGGTGGCGGCTGCGTGTAGGATGACGTAATTTTCGCAATGCCTTAGCTTCGATCTGGCGGATCCGCTCACGCGTCACGTTGAAATACCGGCTCACTTCTTCAAGGGTGTGATCTTTCCCATCCACCAGGCCAAAGCGCAACTCCAAAACCTGGCGTTCCCGTTCAGATAAGGCTGCCAGCGCATTCTGGACCTGCTCACGTAACATCTCCCGCACGGCTGCATCCATCGGCTCGAGCGCTTCATCATCTTCGATGAAATCTCCCAACTGGCTGCTATCTTCATCCCCCACCGGGCGTTCGAGAGAAACCGGTTCTTCAGCCGATTGGAGAATACGCTGTATTTTCGCAGCCGCCCAGGCCCAACGACGTTGGACTTCGCGATCGAGTGACGCCCCCGCCGCTTTGGACTGGTTGATCGCCAGGACATCCTCATCGGAAAGCAAGCCCGATTCGAGGGCCAGCTCCTCATTGCTGGGATCTCGCCCCAAACGTTGGACCAACGAGCGTTGCACCCTGAGCAAACGGGTGATCGACTCAAACAGGTGAACTGGAATGCGAATGGTGCGTGCCTGCTCGGCGATATACCGGCTGATGGATTGGCGGATCCACCACGTCGCGTAAGTGCTGAATTTATAACCGCGGGTTGGATCAAACTTGGTCACGGCGCGCAGCAGGCCCAGGTTGCCTTCTTGAATCAGGTCCAGGAATGAAATTCCCCGCCCCAGGTACCGCTTGGCAATGCTGACGACTAATCGCAGGTTGGCGCGGATCAGCGTCTGGTTGGACTCATCCGCCCGGCGCGCAATGCCTTCCAGCTCTTCCGCCAGTTCGTCCTCCCCAGGGAGCTGCTTCTTAAAAGAGCTCAAACGCGGCAAGTCTTCATTGGTGTTCAGGTATTTCAACAGGCGCGTAGCCGTTTCGGGTGGAAGGATATACAGGTAAATGAACAATGAAAAGGCCTGGCGAACCACTGCCTCCCATATCGTATCTTTCCCCCACGTCCCATTATTATCCAGGTAATTTCTCAGGTAAGAGGGTTCCTCGCTTTGCCATTGCTTACGCAACATTTGGGCTTCAGCCAGGATCAGGCTCAAATCAGGGATATCATGCTCCAGGCGCTGGGCATCCTCTTTCAAACGGCCCCAGGTAAGGATCAGCTCGTCACAAACCCGCAAAAAGACTTTGAGGGCCTCGCCGTCATGATCCCCATTGGAAGATTCCGAAATACCAGCCCGGTTTTGGATGGCTTCCAGGCGGCGCCCCGCCTCAATCCGTGCCGCCAGCCTGAATTCACTGTCCGCATCGAGCAGGTGAATCTGGCCAATTTCTTTCAGGTACAACCTGACCGGATCTTCAGATAATTCAACTGCGATGGCCGGGTCTTCCAGAATCTCAAGGGTGTCCTCGCTAGCCAGATCGCCCCACTCTTCAGCCTGCCGGGTAAGCGATTGTTCATCAGGTTCATCGCGGACGAGTAAGTCCGCATCTGCCACGGGCAAGGCCACTTCTTCTACTTGCGGGAGCTCCTCTTCTGGCAGTACAGGATTCTGATCTTCATCCGAGCTAAATTCATCTTCAGGCACAGCCCTGCCCGATCCTTTAGACGAAGCGTGGTTTCCATCAGATGCAGCGGGGATTGGTTTACTTTTTCGAGCCATGGGTTAAATATACCATAGAAACACTTTTACTCATGTGAGATCGGTTGGCGCAATGCACGGTCAAGCCTATCTCGGATCTGAGTATGTTGGAGAACCAGACTTTGATAAGGGATTGCCCGCAAGTCGCCCTGCTCCTGCAAGTCTTCCTGTAAAAAACGCAACTGGTTGAGGCTTTCATTAATCCGCATCAAGCGCAGGCGCATGGTGCTGTGTACCAGGTCTTCTACCAGGCGGCCAAAAACGGGTTCCTCTGGGACTGGCGGATGGAGTAACTCTTGCAGCAAGGGTTGGAGTGAATCGGGGCTCTGCTCCGACAGGTAAAAACCCGGCTCTTGCTCATCCTGTTCGAGTGAGCGCTGGATCAGGCGAAAAATGGCCTGGAAATCGGCATTTTCAAAATCCTGCGGGATCATCCGGCTCAGGTTAGCCTGTTGCAAAGCCCGGTCAAGGTGGTAGAGTGCATCCGGGTGGCGAACCAGGCGACCCAGGCAGTAGGCCTCTAAGCGGCGGGCCGGCGGCTGTGACCCTGCGCCCCCCGTTGGCTGAGGCGTATTCCGCTCTGCCGCCGGCCGGGCCGGCGGCTGGGTCGAGCCGCGATCGACCGCCCGCCTGGTACGGGCCGGGACGCCTGCCGATACCGCCAAGGCACGTTCGTCAATCTTCAACAACCGGGCCAACCGCTGCCGGTAGGCATCTCGTTCGACTGGATCAGGCACATCGTTAATCAAGGGCAGGACTCTGGCTGCAATCTCCCCTTTAGCCTTGGGATCTTCCAGGTCGGCAGCGGCTGCCAGCGTTTCCATCACGTGCACCACCACCGGGCGAGCTGCCTCGAGGATTTTCCCCCACTCAGCCGGGTCGCGGTTCACCACTTCATCGGGGTCCACCCC
>JAJYIW010000072.1 GCA_021789855.1 Chloroflexota bacterium
GACCGGGATATCTGCTAACAGGGTTGCCATCCTGGCTACATTGCGGTTATCCTCGCCAGCCTGGTTGGCACACCCCAGGATGACCTCATCAATGGCGGCCGGGTCGATCCGGTTGCGTTCGACCAGGCTGGATAACACCAGTGCAGCCAGGTTATCCGGTCTCACGGCAGCCAGGCAACCTCCCAGCGCTCCAATAGGCGTACGAATGGCATCGACAATGACCGCGTCTGGCATCGGAAAGGCTCCCTTTCTAGAAAGTAGCGTCCGCCGGCATGCCTGGCTTTAGCGCATGATCGGCATTGGGCAGGCGAATCTCAATCGCATATACCGTGGTGCTGCGGGTCTCGACCGTCTGAACATTGCGCGGGGTAAATTCAGCCTGGTCGGAGATATAAGAGACTGTCCCGTTAAAGGTGCGTCCCGGGAAAGAATCCACTTTAACGCTGACCGCCTGGCCGAGCTTAATTTGGCCGTACTGATCTTCCGGTATATACACGGTCAGCTTTACCTGATCCAGCCCTCCGATTTGAAGGATGGTCGCTCCAGCAGATGCCACTTCTCCCACCGAGAGGGGACGGGAAAGCACCACCCCATTGATCGGGGCAGCAATGGATAGCTTGCTCAGTTGAACCTCAGATAGCTTGAGGGTCGCCTGGGCCTGCGTCAGGTTCGCCTGGGCTTCTTTCACGGCGCTTTGCGCCTGGTTCACGGCATCCTGGGCAGCCTGTACCTGAAGAGACTGGTCGCCTGTTTTCAATTGGTCCAGTTGATCTTTGGCGTACGACAGCCGGGTCTGAGCGACCGCTACCCTGGCGCGGGCGTCCAGCACGTTCTGCGCTGAGGTCGTGGTTAGCATCTGGTTATAAGCCTGCTGAGCAGCATCCAGCTCAGAAGTAGCTGAGTCCATATCTTTTTGAGCGGCATTGGTCAACGACGTATTATCCTTGGCGTTCTTGGTTTGGGTCAGCGTCTGGTTGGCCAGCTGGTACGCCACCTGGGCTTCATCCAATCTCTTTTCCGCGGCAATAAAATCTTGATTGCTGACATCCTTCAATTCGGTCGCCAGGTTAGCCTGCTCGTTATCCAGGTTACTTTGGGCTGCATCAAGCTGCGCCTGGGCAGCAGCAATCTCCTCAGTTTTTTGGAAATACCACCCGGGTAGAGTAAATTGGGAAGGCTGGTTGGCCGTCCATTCCGCATAACGGCTACTGGCATCCTGGGCGCGGGCGGTCTGGACAGTGAGGCTGTATTGCGTGTGCGCATTACTTAATTGATCCTGGGCCATACTGACCGCTGCCGTCGCTACCTGGACTGCCGCCTGGGCCTGGTCATGCTGAGCCTGGTAGAGCTGATCGTCCAGGTGGATGATGACATCACCCGCCTTGACTTCGGCGCCTTTATCCACCGTAATCGCGGTGATTTTACCCCCGATCTCAGCCGCAACATTCACGGTATCCGCTTCAATCGTTCCAGACGCGGTCAGTGCATTGCTGCTGGTGTTAATCCCCAGGACCGAACAACCGCTCACAGATAAAACAACAAGGGCAAAAATCAGTGTATCCATCCAATGGTTATGCTTCATATTCAACCTCCAAAACGTTGTGAGATGTGGCGTTCATGCAGTGGCTGGCTCGCGAGCCTGGACCGCCGAGATAAAGACATCCTCCAGGGTGGGTGCGATCCATTCAATAGCGCTCACCTGGATTCCTTTTTCAACCAGGTAAAGGCGAGTGCCTTCCTGGTAGCTTTCTGCTGCTGGGACCACCGCATGGATCTGGGCGCCATACAGCGCCACTTCATCAAAGGGGATAGCGCCGGTTTCCTGGGCCTGTTTTAGCGCCTGCAAGGCCAGGTCCGGCGTGGGGGTATGGATTTCCAGCACATCCCCGTGCATGCGGGTCTTTTTAAGCTCGTCCGGCGAATCGAGCGCCACCACTTTTCCGTGGCTAATAAAACCGACGCGCTGGCAAAGTTCCGCTTCGTCCATGTAATGCGTTGTAACCAGCACCGTCACACCCTTTTTGGCCATGGCGTAGATTAATCCCCAGAACTCACGCCGGCTGATCGGGTCAACGCCTGCGGTGGGCTCATCGAGAAAAACCACTTTGGGGTTATGCACGATGGCGCAGCCTAATGCCAGGCGCTGTTTCCAGCCTCCTGAAAGATTCCCGGTCAGCGTCGATTCTCGTCCTTCCAGGCCAGCCATCTTGATGATCTCCGCCTGGCGCTGTTCCAGCTCCTTGCGCGATAAATCGTAAATCTGGCCATAAAACCGGATGTTCTCTCGCGCGGTCAGGTCATTATATAAAGTGAACAGTTGAGACATGTATCCCACTTTAGTTTGCATTTGCTTGGTCTGCGCGATAGGATCCAGGCCGAGGACGCTGGCCTTGCCCGAGGTGGGCTTGAGCAGGCCCAATAGCACGCGGATGGTGGTGGTTTTACCCGCCCCGTTGGGGCCTAACCAACCGAACACTTCACCCGGTTTAACATAAAAACTGACATCATCCACCGCAACGAAATCACCAAACTTTTTCGTCAGGTGCTCAACCACAATGGGGTAGGATTCCAGTCTCTGCTCGCTCATCCTGTGCCTCCGGCTGGCGCCCCGGAAGTCTCTGGCGCCTCCGCCTGGGATAATTCCCGGTTAATCAGGCTGATAAACGCTTCTTCCATGCGCACCTCGATTTCACGTAAAGGCTCAAAACCGATCCCCTGGGCGGTAAGGGCTGCCTCAATTTCTCCCTTCCTGAGCGCCAAGTCGTCCACAAACACATGCAGCATGGCGCCGTAGGTCTGAACCTCCAGGATGCCTGCCATGGTGCTTACCAATTTTTGAGCGGGGACAAACTGGTGCGGCCTGAATTCCAACAGGCGCCCGGGGATGCGCGCTTTGATAGCGCGTGGGGTATCGCTGGCGATTAGCTTGCCAGCATACATCAGGCCGACCTGGTTACAACGCTCAGCTTCGTCCATGTAGGGCGTGCAAACACAAATGGTCAGTCCTTTTTCTGCCCGCAAGTGCCCGAGGAGATTCCAAAATTCCCTCCGGCTAACCGGATCGACTCCCAGAGTGGGCTCGTCCAGCAAGACGACCTCGGGCTCGTGGACCAGGCTGGTCGCCAGGGCCAGCTTTTTCTTCATCCCTCCCGAAAGCTGCCCGGCCAGTCGCCCGGTAAATTCACTCAGCCCGGCAAACTCCAGCAATTGTGGAACCCGTTTCTTCTGATCTTCTTTGCTCACGCCCTGGATATTGGCGAAGAAATCCATGTTTTCTTTCACCGTCATATCCGCCGGCAAGGCAAACTGCTGGGCAATGTAACCCACCCGCTCGCGGATGGCATACGAGTCGTGCATCGAGTCAAGCCCCAGGATGCTGCTCCTTCCCCCATTCCGGCTTAACAGGCCGAGGATCACCCGGGTCAGGGTCGTTTTACCGGCCCCATCTGGCCCGATCAGGCCAAACGTCTCCCCTCTTGCGATCTCCAGTGAGACATGATCCACCGCCGTGAGGGTGCCGTTACGCACCTTGAAAGTTTTTACCAGGTCTTGCGTCGCAATGGCAATTTCAGCCATCTCCGTTTCCTTTCTAGACACCCATCAGTCCAAACGACGCCTGAAGGTGATGGAGGCGATTGTCATGGCCAGCACGCTGTAAATGACTAAAGCGACCACATCGCTCCACATGAGGTTGATGCCAACGCCCTTCGTGATGATCCCCCGGGCGATGCGGATGAAATACGTCACCGGGATCAAGCTGCCGATCGCCTGGGCCAGCCAGGGCATAGGCGAACGAGGGTAAATGACGCCCGTGAGCAACATGCTGAAAATCATCAACACCATGCTCATCTGCTGGGCCTGGCGTTGCGTCCGGGCAATCGATGAGATCATCAGCCCCAATCCCAGGCCCGAGATGATAAACAGCAGCGCCAGCACAAAAAACAGCCACAAATTGCCTTGAAAAGGGACGCCAAAGAAAAAAACGCCCAGCAGCAGGATGACCACCAGCACGGCCAGAACCAGGACGATATTCGGGATTAATTTTCCCAGCATCAATTCAATGGGGCGGGTGGGGGTGGCCATGATCTGCTCCAGGGTACCAGCTTCCCGTTCGCGCACCACGGTCATCGACGAATGGCTGACCGCCAGGATCTGCAGAATGATCGCGAGAATTCCCGGCAGGACGAAGATCATATCTTTCATGTCGGGGTTATACATCACGCTGAAGGAAGTAGTGACCGGCTCAGCAGTGATACTTGCTGCGCCCGCCGATCCCATCCGCGCCACTTTTTCGGCAATCAGGTTAATCTGGTAAACCTGGGCGATGGCGCTGGCCGCGTTGTATCCCGATTGGACGCTGAACGAGTCCGATCCGTCCAGCATAATGAGCACATTAGCATCCCCGCTGGTCACATCGGCGCCGAAATGGGGGGGAATGATCAGGGCAGCTTTCACTTTGCCCTGGTCGATGGCCTGCACGGCCGCTTGTTCGTTATCGGTCGTGAGTGTCATGTCAAAATAGTCTGAACGCACCAGGGCATTGATAAAATCACGGCTACGGGCATCCTTGCTCTGATCGACCACTGCCGTGGGAATATGATCGACATACAAGGTCACCGCATAAGCAAACAGGAAAAGCTCAATCAGCGGGAGTCCCAGGATAAAGATCAGGGTGCGGCGATCCCGAATCAGTTGGATGGCTTCTTTATGCATCAAGGTAAGGATACGGTTCAGTCGACTACGCATGGTCGCTCTCCGTTTAATCTAATCTCTGCCGGAACAGGCGCGAGGCAAACAATAAAATGACGATGTCATAAACAATCAGGGGTAAGATGTTGTCCCACAGATAAACTATGCTGATCCCCTTCGAATAAATGCCCCTGGAGATGGGGATAAAGTAAGTCAAGGGGAAGATATTGCTGATCCATTGGATCACCACCGGCATGGAATAACGCGGGAATATAAACCCACCGATGATCATCCCAACAAAAGAGAACATCATCATGAGTTGTTGAGTCTGGCGCTGGTTCTGTGAAATGGTTGAGATGAGCAGGCCCAGGCCCAGGCCAGAAAATACGTAGATCAGGGAAAGGAAGAAAAAGACCAGCAGGTTGCCCCGGAAAGGCACCCCAAAACCAATCGTGCCTGCCACCAGGATGGTCGCCATATTGAACATAGCGATCAAAAGATTCGGCGCCATTTTTCCGATCATCAGCTCTACCGGTCGAATAGGCGATACCAGGATCTGCTCGATGGTGCCGGTTTCCCGCTCACGCACCACAGCCGCCGCGGTCAGGGCAATCGTTTGGGTTTGCAACAGCATCGCGATCATCCCCGGGACGATAAACCACAGGTCTTTGAGACCGGGGTTATACAACACGCGCAACACCACGTTCAAGCCCGAAAGGCTCTCCACCGTGGCCGGGCTCCCCGACGTATTAATCGCATTGAAAACAAGCTGGGTCGCATAAGCCTGAGAGATGAGGGTAGCCGCATTGTAAGCTGACTGCGTAGAGAAGGGGTCCGAGCCGTCCACCAGGAACATCACCTGGGCATCCTTGGTGAGGGTGTGAGCTTGAAAATTGGGAGGGATGATAATCCCTGCCAGAGCCGTCCCCTCGTCGAGAGCTCGCACCACGTCATTTTGTCCTGACACATACCCCACGATATCAAAATAGCCAGAATTGACCATCGCATTGATGTAAGACCGGCTGGCCTCGTCCAGGCTCTGGTCGGCCACGACCAGGCGGACATGCATGACGTTCATGTGAATGGCGTAGGCAAAAAGAATTAACTGCAACAGGGGCATGGTGCAGACGATCGCCAGCGTCACGCGGTCGCGGACAATTTGGATAAATTCTTTTTGGATGATCGCCCAGATACGTTTTAGCATACTCACTCCTGGGATAACTCCACGCTTTAAGGGTTAATGATTACCGATACCATCCCACAAGACCGTCACGATACCTTCGGAGATGCGCCGGTACTCGGCGGGAGTCGGCGGGGGTTCTGTGCCGCGCAACACCGGCACCATGGCGCCCAGGAACATCCCAATCGCCATTCGAGCGCCCTGCGCCGGGTCAATTGGCCGGAAGACCCCCTCATCGATCTCTTTTTGGATCAAGGCCTGGATCAGCCCGGCTATATGACCCAGTCGATAAGTGACAAAACTTTCAAGGATTTCATTATCCATCCAGGCCTGGGCTAACAAGGTACGGGTAAACGCTATGCGGGATATAAACACGTTAAAAGCTTTTTCATATAACTCGACCAGCGCCTGGCGATTATCCAACCTCTTCACCTGCCCAATCACATCGTCAAAGAGAAAACCCGTTTCCGTGATGATGGCTAACAGGATATCGCGCTTATTCTCAAAATAGTTGTACAAAGTGCTTTCCCCGATATCGACGGCATCAGCGATATCGCGGGTGGTCGTGCCGCCATAGCCCTTTTCAGAGAAGAGCCGGGTGGCCGCTTCAATAATCTCCCGCCGCTTGCGTTGTATTTGCCTGTCTCTTCGACTCGTCTTCACAGGTTGATCATCAACCATAACAAGAACATGCCTTCTTATGAATTAATGCTCGCTAAACGATAGATTATTCACAAAGCGAGTAATTACTCGCTGAAACAATCCCATTATACCTGTGATCGCGATCAAGTCAAGCCTTTTTGGGTCAATCAACTGGCCAGCCAGAAGGGACGCCAGTAGAAATTGACTTCCACCAACGGTTCATTCCTGGGTATACTTGGGGACCATGACCTCAGATGCGTCACCTCTCCAACCTGACCCAACGGAAAACCGGGCAGCTTTGATCGGCACCCTGGGAGAAAGCTCGCTCCATGCTGCTTTGAAGTCCTGGTATATGCGCCCAGGTGACCAGGCTGAGGCCAGGGTGGATGGTTACTACATCGATCTGGAACGAGGCGAGCTGCTGATCGAATTTCAGACGCGCCATTTCGACTCCATCCGGCTCAAGCTGGCCAATTTGCTCGAGCGCCATCCCCTCCGACTGGTGTATCCCGTGGTCAAAGAGAAATGGATCCGGCGCCAGTCAGCCAGCGGCGACCTGATGTCACGCCGCAAATCCCCCAGGCATGGCACGCTGGTTGATATCTTCTCTGAGCTCATGCGTATCCCCCATCTTTTAGGACACCCCCATTTCACTTTTGAAGCCTTGTTGATCACCTGCGAGGATGTCTGGCAAGACGACAAGCGCGGCAGTTGGCGCCGCAAGTACTGGAGCCTGGTGGACCGCCGTTTGCTCAACGTAGAAGGCAGCGCTTCGTTCTCAACCCTCTCCGACTACACCGCCCTGCTTCCCACGACTTTATCCAACCCCTTTACCAACACCGACCTGGCCGCCGCGATATCTTGCCGGCAGAGCATGGCCCAGCACATGACCTACACACTGAGCCGGGCTGGCGAGCTAAAAAAAGTTGGCAAAAAAGGTAGGGCCATCCTCTACCAGCGCAGGTAAGCCCCTGGATTATCGGAGGGAAATAAGGGATGGTATAATGACAAAACCATCAAAACGAGCTATTTATATTGACAATTGAGGTGAATTCAATGAGCAGCAAAGTTTATTTTGGTTCTGCCCGCCAGTCGCGTCTGGATGCCAAAGAAACGTTACCGGCCAAGCTTGACTTGATCATGGAGCAGTTACACATCCGCGATCGGGTGAAGGACGAAATGGTGGTCATCAAAATGCACACTGGCAACAACATCGGTTATTCCACCGTTCACCCCGTGTTTGTGCGCAAAGTGGTCCAGGCGGTGAAAGATGGGGGCGGCCGGCCCTTCGTGGCCGACGTCAATTGGGACACCCAGGACGCCGAAAACCGCGGGTATACGCGGGAAGTATTGGGATGCCCGGTTTACCCGGCAGCAGGCCCGCGCGATAATTATTACTACACGCACCAACGAGCGTATAAAAACATCAAGGAATGGAAGGTCGCCGGGATGATCGAAGACGCCACGTTTATGATCAACCTTTCGCACGTCAAGGGCCATCCATCCTGTGGTTTTGGGGCAGCCTTCAAGAACCTGGCCCTGGGGTGTATGATCGGTGAGACGCGCAGCCAGATTCACGACACCAATCACTATGACCCGTACTGGTTTCCTGAAAAGTGCCCCGATCCAAAGGTGGTTAAGGATATTATTGCTTCATGCCCATTCGGCGCCCTGGTCGAGGACAAGCAGAACCCGGGGAACATCCATATCCATTTTGAGCAGTGCAACCAATGTGGGCGCTGCCTGAAAGTGGCCCCGGAAGGCAGCCTCAAGATTGACGCGATCAATTTCCACTCCTTCCAGGAAGCCTGCGCCGTCAGCACAGCGGTCAGCCTGTCGACGTTCGCTCCAGGCAAGGTGACCCACCTCAGCCTGGCGACCATCCTGACCCCTGTATGTGATTGCTTCGGCTTTACCGGCATGCCCATCTTGCCCGACCTGGGCGTCTTCGGTTCAGATGACATCGTCGCCCTGGATCAGGCGATCCTGGACATGGTTGGCACAAAATCCCTGATCGTGGAAAACGTCCCCACCTCGCTGGAAATCCGGCCCGGCCCGTGGCATCCTTTCCAGGTATTGCATGGCCCACTAAAAGACCCCTATAAAGTGGTTGAATACGGCGAAGGGCTTGGCCTGGGCTCGCGCCATTACGAGCTGATCGACGTCTTGCCGGTCGAAGAGTTTTCCCGCGGTGCGGTCACGTATATTTCAGCCAAGTGAATTAAGTATTTTGTATGATCGCTTTATGATGGTTGACACTATGCGAGCCGCCTGAAATTGCCGATAATATAAACATAAACGGAATATCACAGATTTTACCTGAAATCTAAGATATTCCCTAACCTGAAAAAGCCTGGTTATTTCATTTCCAATGAACGAACCCGGTTTTTTTTCGTTCACAACAGTCGAACCTATTTTAGCATCAGGAGGTATGAATGCCCGTTAAGGGATGGATCGAGGTCGATGAGCTTTACTGTAAGGGATGCGAGCTATGCGTCAACGCCTGCCCGCCCAAAGTGATTGGCCTGGATATGAAGCACCTGACTTCTAAAGGCTACCATCCAGCCCAACTGACCGGTGACGGCTGCACAGGCTGCGCGGTCTGCGCAGTTGTCTGCCCCGAGGCAGCCATTATGGTTTACCGGGAAACGGCTAAAGTGTTACACCCTGTATAGGAGGATGGTATGTCACGAGAAATGTTCAAAGGTAACGAAGCGATGGCCGAAGCTGCCATCCGGGCCGGTTTACAGGCCTATTTTGGCTACCCCATTACCCCACAGACTGAGCTGCTGGAGTGGATGGCCAAGCGTATGCCAGAGCTGGGCCGGGCATTTGTCCAGGCAGAAAGCGAGCTGGGGGCAATCAACATGGTGTACGGCGCTGCCTGCACCGGTACCCGTGTGATGAGTTCATCTTCCAGCCCTGGCGTCAGTTTGATGATGGAAGGGCTTTCCTACATCGCCGGCACCGAGGTGCCCGCGGTGCTGATCGATGTGATGCGCGGCGGTCCTGGCCTGGGGAATATCCAGCCCTCGCAAGGCGATTACAACCAGATCGTTCACGGCGGTGGGCACGGGGATTACCATCCCATCGTCCTGGCCCCTTCCAGTGTGCAGGAATCGATCGATTTTACCATTCAGGCCTTTGACCTGGCTGAAAAATATCGCTCGATCGTCGTCGTTTTGAGCGACGGGACGATTGGGCAGATGATGGAACCGGCCGAGATGCCCCCCATGCGCCCGGTGGTACCTCCTGGCTCAGTACCATCGGCAGAATGGGCCACGACGGGGACCCCCGGGCGCCCCCGCCGTTTCCTGAGCTCGATCTATTTAAACCCTGTTGATGAAGAAGTACAGAATTTACGCCTGCTCCACCGCTGGCAAGATATCACGGCCAGGGAAATCCGGTATAAGGGATATTTCCTGGATGACTGCGATTACCTGGTGGTTGGATTTGGAACCGCCGGCCGGATCGCGTTGTCGGCGGTGCGCTCTGCCCGGGCCGAGGGTATCCGCGTGGGATTATTACGCCCGGTGACTCTTGCCCCCTTCCCAAGCGATCTGATCACTGAATTGGCCGCCCACATGCAAGGCATTCTCGTCGTCGAAATGAATTCCGGCCAGATGCTGGATGATGTTCGCCTGGCGGTCGCCGGGAAAGCGCCCGTGGAATTCTATGGCCGGTTGGGTGGCGTGGTGCCCTTCCCAGATGAGATTGTTAATGAAATTCATCGCATGGCCAAAGGGCCTTTATCCACCACGGGGCATCCCCGCGATCGCTGGCTGAAACGGTTCGCTGCAGCCGTCCAACCCACCATCTATTCGGCCAATTAGGAGATTCAAGCATGTTAACCGCTCAATCGCAGGTTGTATATGCACGACCCACATCCTTGACCAGTACACCCACCCATTATTGCCCGGGTTGCACCCACGGCATAGCCCACCGCCTGGTGGCGGAGGTGCTCGACGAGATGGAGGTAAGAGAAACCACGATCGGCGTGGCCTCGGTGGGTTGCTCGGTGTTTGCTTACAATTACTTTAACCTCGACTTCGTCCAGGCACCCCATGGTCGCGCCCCGGCCATGGCCACCGGCGTCAAGCGCGTCCTCCCCGACCGGATCGTATTTACCTACCAGGGAGACGGCGACCTGGCTTCCATCGGCACTGGAGAAATTATCCATGCCGCCACGCGGGGCGAAAATATCACCGTTGTGTTTATCAACAACGCCAACTACGGCATGACCGGCGGCCAGATGGCGCCTACCACCCTGCCTGGCCAGAAAACCACATCCTCGCCGAACGGGCGGGATGTAGAAATGATGGGGTTCCCCATCCGCATGGCTGAGCTGCTTTCCAAGCTGGACGGCGCCTGCTATGTGGTGAGGCGCAGCCTGCATGACCTAAAAAATATTCGCCTGGCAAAAAAGGCTCTGCGGATCGCCTTCGAAACCCAAAGGCGCGGGCTCGGCTTTTCCCTGGTCGAGCTGCTCTCGACCTGCCCGACCAACTGGGGATTAACGCCCGTCCAGTCCCTGGATTGGGTGGAAGAAAAAATGGTGCCTTATTACCCCATCGGGGATTTTAAAGTATCCCCGGATGTGGCCCAAATCAAACCGTAGTGGTCTGCCAGAAAGGATACGCCATGCAAACAGAAATAATAATCGCGGGTTTTGGCGGCCAGGGCGTGCTGTTTTGTGGGCAGCTCATCGCTTATGCTGGCATGGACTCGGGTAAGGAAGTGACCTGGATCCCCTCCTACGGGCCTGAAATGCGCGGCGGTACGGCCAATTGCACCGTGGTGGTGAGTGATGAAGAGATTGGCTCGCCATTTGTGCACTATCCTAAAGCCGTGATCGCGATGAACCTGCCTTCGTTGGATAAATATGAGCCCGAAGTCTCTCCAGGGGGCGTCCTCGTGGTCAATAGCTCGATGGTCAACCGGGCTGTCATTCGCAAGGATATCCTCAGCGTCTTGATCCCAGCCAACGAGATCGCCGAAACGCTGGGAGGCGGACGCATGACCAACATGGTTCTCCTCGGAGGGCTGCTAGCCAACCTGCCTTTCCTGACCCTGGAGGCGATTGAAAAGGCCTTGAAAGAACACCTGCCAGCGCGCCATCACCAACTCCTACCCATGAATTACAAGGCGCTGCGACAGGGCGCCGAATACAAAGCCGAGAATACGCGCGTCTCCTGACAATAAATTTTTCCGCCGGTGAGGAAAGGGGCCTTGCCGGCGGATTCTTTTTATGGTTGTGCTATAATCTTTGATATGAATATCCTGGTCACAGGCGGCGCCGGCTTTTTGGGTTCTACGCTGGCGCATCGTTTAATTCGGCAAGGGCATCATGTTCGCGTCTTAGATGACCTGTCTACCGGCAACCCAGATACCCTCCCGGCTGAAGTTCATTTCACCCGGGGGGATATCAACGACCGTCCCAAATTATGGACGCTGTTACAGGAAATCGACCTGGTCTACCACCTGGCGGCGCGCGTATCCGTGCCCGAATCGGTTTTATTTCCGCGCGAATACAACACGGTGAACGTCGGTGGGACGGTTACCCTGATGGAAGCCGCCCGCGACGTGGGCATCCGGCGGGTGGTTCTGATCTCATCTGGCGCCGTGTATGGCGATCAGGCGGTTCAACCCCTGCGCGAAGGGATGAGCCCCAACCCTCGCTCACCGTATGCGGTTTCCAAGCTGGCTTCCGAATATTATATCCGCACACTGGGAGCTCTTTCGAAGATCGAGACGGTCTGCCTGCGCGTTTTCAATGCTTATGGGCCTGGGCAGCATATTCCCCCTTCTCACGCCCCGGTCATCCCCAATTTTCTCCGCCAGGCATTGCGCAATGGTACCCTGGTGGTACATGGTAATGGGGATCAGACTCGGGATTACGTGTTTGTGGACGATGTGGTCAACGCCATGACAGCAGCCGGGACGGCCCAGGGGATCGACCAGATGACAATTAATGTGGGCAGCGGGCACGAGACCAGCATCTCTGAGCTGGTCAGATTGGCGCTCGAGCTGACGGACTGCCGCCCTGAAATCATTACAAATCCCCATGCAGATGGGGGCGTCTCGCGTATGCGCGCCGATCTTACCCTGGCGACCCAGAAGCTGAACTGGCAACCCCTGGTGCCCCTGGAGATGGGGATCAAGTTGACCCTTGAACGCGATCCGCTCTTACACCAGGCGAGGGGGACTGCCCTGGTAGGTTAACGCGAAGGCAATACCGCCGCGATTATTTTTCAGGGTGGATTGTGTAAATCGTGACGCCGTCTTTCTGATAAACCGGCTCAACCCCCGTGCATTCTTTTAACCCATCAGGCTGTAAGGTCCCGCTACCCTGGTGCAGGTACGCGTAAGTCAAATTGGCATCCCGCACCAGTTTCCAAAATTGAACATCGCATCCTTTGATCGTGGTGGCCTGGCTGGCCCAATCATTGATCTGTTGGACATATTGCTTTGACCCCCAGCTATAAATCACCGGCGGCAAAAGCACCCAGCGCCCGGTTAAAGGTAAAATCCACCAGCCGCCATCCACGCCCCGGTATATGCCAAACTGCCAGGGAGTGACATTAATAAAGAACCGGGCATCTTGCGGCACATGATCGGGAATCCAGGCCAGCGCCTGGCTATCGGCTCGATCAACCAGGATGGTTGCTGGGTTAAGAATGTCCTGCGTCTCAACCAGTCCCCACAAACATAAGCCGATCAAAATAACGGAAGGAATCCCAGTAGACACCCATCCCGTCCACCTTGCTTTTGGGATGCCTCGTGGGGATGGATCCCCATCGGGCGCCTGGATCAAATCC
>JAJYIW010000329.1 GCA_021789855.1 Chloroflexota bacterium
GAATCCGTAGCTGTTTCCCACGCCGGCCTGCTGGTAGATATCGTAAAAACCAGGGAAGGCGCCGCCGATCTTGTAAGGCCAATACGGAGCCAGGCTGTAAAAGCCGTCCAGGTAGTCCTTTAACGCGCTTTGCGCCAACACGCCCCCGACCGACGCCGCCATGGGCGGCCAGGGGAAGGCCGCCGCAGCCTCGGGCACACCCGGGGTATTCTCGGTGATCAGCAACGGCTTGGGGTTGAGCCCCGAGAATAGGCTCTGCCAGTCGCCGGCATTTTTGAAGTACTGCGGGCCAAAATTGAACAGCACCGGCTGGCCGGCAGACTTCAGGTACGCCGGGTCTTTGAACCAGGTAGTCTGCAGGTAGCTCATCACCGCCTGGCCATGCTTCAGCGCATCCGCAGCGGTAAAGTTGCCATTGTCGATCAGGTGGCTGATGGTCTGATCCTCGTAGCAGATGGCGAACTTCAGGCCGGCCTTTTTAATGACCTTGAACAGGGTGTTCGTGGCGGTGTTGATCGAGCCGTAATCCAGGGCATTATCGCTGCCGTACCAATCGACGATGACGCCGTCAATGCCGCTCAGCTTCATCAACATCACCTGGTATTCGAGCACCGCTTCATCGTTGGACGAATAAGGGCCGGTGAGCGGGGTGAAGTGCGAGGCCAGGCCGCTCCACGAGCCATCCGCCGCCTGGGTGGGGGTAAAGTGGTTCATCGTCCAGTGCCAACCCCAGGCGCCATCCACGCTGGGGGTCTGGTACCAGGGCATGTAGTGCGCCAATAGCAAGGGGCGCGTACCGCCCGGCCAGGTGAGAGGTTCGGGTGGTGGAAGCGTTTCCGTCGCGGTCGGCACCACGGTCGCCGTCGCCGTGGGAGGCAGCGGGGATGGCGTCTGGCTGGGCGCGGATGTCGGGGTGGGGAGAGACGTAGACGTCGCGGCAGGCTCCGGCAAAGCCGTGGCGGTGGGCGCGGCGGTGGGCGCAGGGGTGGGCGCGGCGCAGGCAACCAGCGCCAGGATCAGGCCCAGCGCCATTGCATATTGGATGGCACGCCCGGCGGGGCGGCGGAAACGCTGAAGAGGAGTCATCATTCCACCTTTGATTGTGAAAAATGGGTAACGCGCTCATTATAACATGCCCATTCCACTGCCGCGCTTTTTCGCTGCCACCAGCGTGGCTATATGGCATGTCATTGCTCCCCCAGCGACCTTTGCCGGGGGAGGCAATCTCCCAAATGGCTACCAGGCTGCTTCAACGGGCCAAGAACGCCCGCTTCGCAGCCACATCCGGCCTGGTCAAAGCCGTGGCTATGACTGTACCCCGGCTGATGCTCTCATAAACCACGTGATATACTTAATCTGACCAGTCAGACGATGCTTACAGGTTCAACGAGGCGATGTATGGATACTCAACTCGACTTTACCTTCCAGCCTGACGCCAGCGAGGTCAATATGATTGTGGGCTGGCGCCAATGGGCCGACGCCGGCTCCGTATCTTCCGGCCTGCCCCAATACCTGGTGGCCCAAACCAAAGCCAGGAAGATCGGCCAGATGTCCTCCGATGGCTTTTATATTTTCCAGGTGCCCGGCACCCATGACCTGATGCGCCCGATGGTGAAATTCAAGGAGGGTTACCCGGTTTACCTGGAAAGCCAGGAGAACCTTTTCTATTACACCGGCGACGCCCAGCGCGGTGTGGTCATTTTCCTGGGGGATGAGCCGCAACTGGACATCGAGCGCTACTCGCGCACGCTGCTCTCTGCAGCGCAAACCTTGCGGGTCAAACGCATCGTTGGGGTGGGCGGAGTGTATGGCGAAGTGCCGTATGATAAGGAGCGCATCATCACCACCCACTATAGCCGTCACGCGCTCAAGGCTGAGCTGGAGAACCTGGCGCTGAGCCTGTCCGGTTACCAGGGCGGCGCCAGCATCGATTCGGTCGTCTGCCGCCGGGCAGGCGATCGCGACATGGAATACGTCGGGATGTATGCCCTGGTGCCTTTCTATGACTTCTCGGAGAATTCCCAGCCCGAGCACATGATCCGGCTCGAGAATGATTACAAAGCCTGGCTGGGGGTGATGCGGCGGATCAATTTCATGTTGAAAACCGGCTTTGACCTGCTCGACCTGGAAAAGAAGAGCCGGCGCCAGCTCAAGGTGATCGAAGGCAAGATTGATGAGCTGGAAACGGCCAACCCTTCCCTGAACGTGCGCGAGTACATCCAACACCTCTCAGAGAATTTTACCGAGGTGCCTTTTAGCCCCCTGGATGACGTGTGGGAGAAAAACCTGGGGCAGCTCCTGGATACGCTGGATGACTCCGGCGATCCCGGTGATATTCCAGACGAATAAGGGCAAGCTGCAACCCTCTCCCAACCTCCCCCACAATCGAAGCGATTTTAGGGTAGGGTGTGGCCGATTTTATGGCCGCACCAGGTTTTTGGTACGGGCGACCCGATCGCCATCAGGGTAGGGTGTGGCCGATTTTATGGCCGCACCAGGTTTTTGGTACGGGTGACCCGATCGTCATCAAGGTAGGGTGTGGCCGATTTTATGGCCGCACCCGGTTTTTGGTACGGGCGACCCGATCGCCATCAGGGTAGGGTGTGGCCGATTTTATGGCCGCACCAGGTTTTTGGTACGAGCTGCCCGATCCCCATCAGGGTAGGGTGTGG
>JAJYIW010000073.1 GCA_021789855.1 Chloroflexota bacterium
CCGCCAGCATCCCCACATAATAAGTCATCAGGTAGGCCGCCCCCAGGCTGGCCTCACCGCGCAAAAAAAGGGTCACGCCCATCGCCAACCCGGCGGCATACCCTACCACGTAAATCAGGTGGGTGGAGGAAAATGCCAGGCTGCTGGACACCCAGGCCATGCGCCGCTTATCAATGAGATTTCGCAGCCGGATAAACAGGCCACGCATGGCATAGGCCTCCGAGCCGGTCGCACGCAGCTCTTCCGCTCCGGAAATACGTTCTTCCAAAAACCCGCTCAGTTCCGCGCTGGCCTGGCGCTCCACCTTCCAACGGGGGATCGCAATCCGCTGGATCCAATTCATCGCTGCTAGCGTGACCAAGGTATAAACTGTGATGACACCGCCCACGCTGGCGTTCTCACGAAACAAGAGAGCCAGGATGCCCAGGACGAGCAGGCCGTTGCCCAACAGGCGCACTGCAAATTCCGAAAAGAAATTGGCCAGGCCAGTCACATCGCCATCAATGCGCTCGATCAGCTCGCCCGGCGTGTGGCGCTGGTGGAAAGGCAAGTCCAGGCGCAGGCAGTGGCGCGCCAGGTCAGCCCGCAGGCGATTAGTGGCTGACCAGCTCACCGACTGGCTGGCATAAGTCGCCGCCACCTGAAATACCTGTTGGAAGATGGAAAAGGCGATGAATAACCCCGCTGCAGTGAGCAGAGGCCCGGTCTGGCCCGACTGAGCCTTATCGAGGAAATAGCGGATGACCTGTGGGTTGCCCAACTGCAAGGCAATCCCGGCCAGGAGCAGGAAAGCCATGCCCACCACGCGCCCTGTCTGCGGCTTGAGGTAGCGCGCCAGCAGGGTCCAGTATTGATGAAAGCCGGTCGTTGGGTGACCAGGCATCACAGCAGGGAGCGTAAAAAAGCTCATAGCGTTGAAACTCCATCGAAGCGTGTTAATCAAAACGGCCACGGGTAATCCGTGGCGGTGGGGTGATCGAGTGCAGAGAGTAGCACTCGCTATAAAAAAAGCCACGGGTAAGCACACCCGTGGCCGATTGTTCATGTTAAAAGGTCTGGATCAGTCGACAGGCGCACTCATAGAACCAAATTGAATTGGGTTTGGAAAAGTTTCATCGTTGTGCATCTCCTCACATTAAAAATAATTTATCATAGGTTGAGGGATGGTGTCAAGAGGGAAATGGGCATGGCTTTTCACCTGCCTTTGAACATCCTTCCCCTATTCAGGCCGGTAAGGCGCCTCGCCGTCGATGTCGCCGACAAAGTCGGGCAACCCGTGGTGGCCCATTGCCTGGCGGATGGCCTGGTTTTCGCCGTTGTGGTACCAGTAATGATAGATCACGCGTTGGAGAAGGGAACCGAAGATATAGGGGTGCACTTCGCCATCCATCACCACGTGTTCCTGCAATTTTTCGGAAGTGACCGCTTCCAACCAGGGATCAACCGCCGAAGTAATCGACTTCCAGGCCGCCAGCATCTCGGCCAAAACGGGGGCGCTGCCCGGAGCGCCATAAGCGAACAGGCGGTTGATGTCGGGAAAGGGCATCAGTCCCTGGGCAAAGAACAGGAAGTAGCGCTGTTCCTGCCAGGCCAGGTGGCCAACATTCCAACTGATGCAATTCATCGGCATCAGTCGCTGGCGGGCGTCGCTATCACTCACGCCCTCTAACCCGCGCATGAACTCGCTGCGGGTAAAACGAAGTTGGTAGACAAGTGGGTGTGGCATAGATTTATCCTCAGGTCGGTTTGACCCCATCCAGGATCAGTAAATTGGAATGGGCTGCTTGCTGGCGCATCGATTTAATGGCGCTATATTCAGGCGAATACAGCCATTCCCTGGCTTTTTCGAAGCTCTCAAATTCAATGATCACCAGGCGGGTGGGATGCCAATCTCCCTCGGCCACCTCAATGGTTCCCCCACGGGCCAGGAACTTGCCCCCATAGGCTGCCACCGTGGCTGGCGAAAGATGGGTATACGCTTTATAAAGCTCCGGATCGTTTATTTGGTTGTCCACAATCACATAAGCTGACATCAAGGACTCTCCTTCCATCACACAATACATTTACCCAGAATTTTACCCGATCTAGAGTATCCATGTGATTTCCAGGCCTGGGCTTCTTGAATCCCTCCTCTCAGGCATTTCTACCACACTGCGTTGCCTGCCCGGTGAAACAAGGGCTTACAGATATAAGACCAATATTATACATTTTGTTGTATTAGATTGGCCCTTTGGTTATGATGACCCTATCTAAATTCGCCATTTATTTTGAGGTTACTTAAGGGTCAATTATGAAGCGTGTTAATCGCCGTACATTTTTGAAAGAAAGTGGTTTATGGATCGCCGCGTCGCTACCGCTGCCCTGGTTATTGAGCCAAGGGATATCACCGCTTAAGTCAGCGGTTCAAGCCAGCCTGGCGGCATTCGCCCCCTTAGCGCCGGCTGCCCCAACCGCCTACCAGCTCCAAACGCCGCACCAGGCATTGATGATGGATCTACCCGATAGCCTGTACGGCCCCCGCTGGACCCAGCTTACCGGCCAGGGCTACCGCCCCATCTGGCTACAGGGTGCTAACAACGGTTCCGCGGTGCCCACCTTCTCGGCCATCTGGGTGCGCGATGGCGTCAGCCCCTGGTGGGAATGGCACAACATGACCGCTTCCGATTACCAGGCTAAGTTTAACACCTATGGCAGCCAGGGGCTCCGGCCTATTTCAGTATCCGGTTACCAGGATAATTTCGGCACCAACCTGTTCGCCGCCATCTGGGCGCCCTCGAACGGGATTGGTTATACCGGCATCCACAATGCCACCTCCGCCGGATACCAGACCTTCGTCAACAACTCAAAAAACGCCGGGGAGATTCCCCAGGTAGTGGATGGTTACGCGGTCGGTGCAAGCCCTTCCGCCACTGACGACTATATATCCATCTGGGCATTCACACCGCCGGTTCCCTGGCAGGCTCGCCACGGCCTGACTTCCTCCGCTTACCAGGCATTCTTCAACACCTACGCTCCACAAGGTTACCGGGTGAGTTGTGTCAGCGCCTACCAGATCAACGGCACCACCTACTTTGCCGCCTACATGGTCAAGGATAACATCACCGATTGGTATGCGTATCACGACTACCTTCCTGGTGACCTGTTCAACCAGGCGGTCACGAATGAGAAAAACGATTACCAGCCTATCGTCATTGAAAATTACGACACCGGCTCGACCCGCAATTTTGCCGGGGTATGGGTCAAGAAGGCCCGTAGCTGGACGGCCACCGGTGCCTACAACCCGAACCTGGCCTCCTTCGACAACGCCGTGCAGTCTTTCATGCAGGCTCGTGCTATCCCCTGCGGTTCGCTGGCGGTTACCCAGAACAGCCGCCTGGTCTACGCGCGCGGCTACCGCTGGGATGGCTACAACGTCGATCCGGTCAACCCCGATTCGCTCTTCCGCATCGCCAGCCTGACCAAGCCGCTCACTTCCATGGCGGTCATGCGCCTGGTACAGGAAGGCAGCCTGCACCTTACCGACCACCTCACCAGCCTGCTCAGCCTGCCGGCCCCCCTCGACCCCCGCATGAATGACATCACCGTCCTGGAGCTGCTCCAGCACCTGGGGGGTTGGAACCGCGACACCTCGGACTTCGACCCAATGTTT
This sequence comes from Chloroflexota bacterium, assembly GCA_021789855.1. Classification (GTDB taxonomy): domain Bacteria; phylum Chloroflexota; class Anaerolineae; order Anaerolineales; family Anaerolineaceae; genus JAJYIW01. The sequence goes on from JAJYIW010000073.1 coordinate 3,650, forward strand.
GCCGACCAGACCATCGCCGCCGCGATGGGAGTACCCCTGCCCATCTCGCAGCAGAATATCATCGACTACATGACCACCCAGCGTATGCTGGATTTCACCCCCGGCACGCTGTATGATTACAGCAACTACGGCTATCTGTTGCTCGGACGCATCATCGAAGCGGTCACGGGCGTGTCCTATGCCAGTTACATGCAGAGCCACGTCTTTACCCCGCTGGGGATCAGCCGCATCACGCTGGGCCAGAGCGAGTTCCAGTTCCGCAAGCCCGGCGAGGTGCCTTATTTCACCACCGACCCGAGCCTTTATCCGAACCTACGCCAGCCGGGTGCGCCGGTCAACGTGATGGCGCCTTATGGTAACTTCAATATCGAGAACATGGACTCGCACGGTGGCTTCCTGGCCTCGGCCGTCGACCTGGCGCGCTTTGCCACTGCCTTCGACTCTACTGGCCTGTATCCTGTCCTCACTCAATCCACCATTAACACCATCTTTGCCGTGCCGTCTGTCGGCATCAGCTTGGATGGTTCATGGTACGGCTGTGGCTGGGCCGTGCGCGACGCCGGCACCGGCATCAACACCTGGCATAATGGCAGCCTGACCGGCACTTACACGCTCATGGTACGCCGCTACGATGGCCTGGATTGGGTGGTGCTGTTCGACCAGCGCGATGACCCCTCGGACCTCAGTTACGATGACATCGATGGGGCCCTGCACACCGCCGCCAATGCCGTCACAACCTGGCCTACCGGCGACCTGTTCCCCCAGTACGGTCTGCTCTCGCGCTATAACCACCCGGTGTTCCTCCCGTTTACCAGCAAGTAGACACCTACCCCCTTTCTCATTTCCCCCATTTTCAGCGATCGAAAATAGGGGAAAGTCACTTTGCTGGAAGAAGGCGCTCGGTTTGACGCCTCTTTCGTTTGGGCATATACTGGACGCATGGCCGCACCGTCCCTGATGCTTTCTCCGGCCCAGCGCGCGCTGCTGAGCCAACCGGTCGCCTCTCACATCTTCCTCGAAGGGCTGGCCGGCACCGGCAAGACCACCGCCGGCGCAGCGCGCCTGGAACAGCTCCTTGCCCAGGGCATTCCCGCCCACACGATCCTGGTGCTTATCCCCCAGCGCACCCTGGGCGGCCCCTTCCAACGGGTGCTGGAGTCCTCCGAAGGAATTGCCGGAGGGATAGCCAGCGTGCTCACCGTGGGCGGGCTGGCCCAGCGAATGGTCGACCTGTTCTGGCCGCTGGTGGCCGAGACGGCCGGTTTTGGCCATCCGGAACAGCCCCCTGCTTTCCTGACGCTGGAAACGGCTCAATACTACATGGCCCGCCTGGTGCGCCCCTTGCTGGACGAAGGCTTTTTCTCCTCGGTGGCCCTCCCACCCAACCGGCTTTACAGCCAGATCCTGGACAACCTGAATAAATCCGCCTTCGTTGGCTTTCCAGTGGGCGAGATTGGCGCCCGCTTGAAGACAGCCTGGCAGGGCGAAATCAGCCAGCTCCGCATTTATGACGATGTCCAGGCTTGCACGGACAGCTTCCGCCGTTACTGCCTGGAAAACAACCTGCTCGATTTTTCCTTGCAGCTCGAGGTCTTCAAGACCTATCTATGGCCCCAGCCGATCTGCCAGGATTACCTGATCCGCCTGTATCGCCACCTGATTTTCGATAACCTCGAAGAGGATACTCCCGTGGCCCATGACCTGCTGGAGGCCTGGCTGCCCCATTTCGAGTCGGCGCTGTTGATTTACGACCAGCAGGCCGGGTACCGGCGTTTCCTGGGCGCTGACCCGGCCACCGCCCTGGGGCTCAAAGCACAATGTGATCGCACCCTGGTCTTCGACCAGAGCTTCGTCGCCTCCGCGCCCCTGGTAGCGCTGAGCGACTCTCTCGGCCGCGCCCTCAACCGCCCGCCCGGTGCAGCCGGGCGCCTGCATCCTGCGGCGGCCCCCGCCGGCGATCATACGCTTTATTTCGAGCCACAACGATATTATCCCCAGATGCTGGACTGGGTCGCCAGCCAGATCACCGATTTAGTCAAAGAGGAAGGCGTGCCCCCGGGCCAGATCGCCGTACTCTCGCCCTTCTTATCGGATGCGCTGCGCTTCTCGTTGGTGGAGCGCTTACAACGCGCTGGCATTCCTGTTCGCTCGCACCGCCCTTCGCGCGCCCTGCGCGATGAGCCTGCCACCACCTGCCTGTTAACCCTGGCCGCCCTGTCCCACCCGGCCTGGGATCTGCGCCCAGGCCCATACGATGTGGCCTATGCCTTGCTCCAGGCTATCGACGGCCTGGATCTGGTACGCGCGCAACTCCTGGCAAACCATGCTTACCGCGTGCAAGGCGGCGCTCTCGAGCTGGCTGCTTTCGAGCGCCTCCCTGCCGGGATCCAGGAGCGCATCACCTTCCACCTGGGCCAGCGCTACGAGCGCCTTCGCCAGTGGATCGATGCTTACCGTATGCAACCGCCGGTCGAGGCCGATATGTTCTTCAGCCGCCTGTTCGGCGAAGTGCTCTCTCAACCCGGTTTCGGCTTTCACGTTAATTTCACCGCCGGCGAGGTAACCGCCAACCTGGTCGAGTCGGGGCGTAAATTCCGCTGGGCTGTCCATGAAAGCGGCCACTTCGCCCCTGCCTCTCCTGCGGAGACTCCTGCAGATGGCACAGCCGGGCCCGCCGTAAAGCCTCTGGCCCTGGAATACCTGGAAATGGTGCGGGACGGCGTGGTGGCCGCCCAATACCTGCGCAGTTGGGAAATCCCATTCGTTGAAAATACCCCCGAAGGGGAAGGCGTCATCCTCTCGCCCGCGCACACCTTCCTGATGAGCAATCGCCCAGTCGATGTCCAGTTCTGGCTGGACATCGGCAGCCGCGGGTGGTTCGAGCGCCTTAACCAGCCTCTCACTCATCCCTACGTGCTCAGCCGTGGTTGGCCCACCGGCCAGATATGGAACGACGCCGACGAGTTCGAAGCCGGCCAGGACATGCTTTACCGCCTGGCGCTCGGCCTGATCCTCCGCTGCCGCCAGCGCATCTACCTGGGACTCAATGAGCTCAACGAGCAAGGCTATGAGCAAAAAGGGCCACTGATCAACGCACTCCAGCGCGTCTTAAGGGACCAGGCCAGGCAGGAGGATCGTGCCGATGTATAAGCCCCGCCCCAAGCAGAAAGCCGTGCTGGCCTATCGCAGAGGCATGATGGGCGTATCGGCCGTCCCCGGCAGTGGGAAGACTCACACCCTGTCCTACCTGGCAGCCACCCTGATTGCCAGCGGCGCCCTGGCCGACGACCAGGAAGTGTTAATTGTCACCCTGGTCAACTCAGCGGTGGACAATTTCTCCCAGCGGGTCGGCGGCTTTATTAAAGACCGGGGACTGATGCCCGGCCTGGGTTACCGCGTGCGCACCCTCCACGGCCTGTCGCACGATATCGTCCGCGAGCGGCCCGAGCTGGCCGGTCTGGATACACGCTTTGAGATCGTCGACGAGAGCGAGGCGACCCGCATCCTGGAGGAAGCCGCCAGCGCCTGGCTGCACCGCAATCCAGGGGGGCTGGATGGCTACTTGAGTCCCGAGCTGGATCAGGCCAGGCGCGATTGGATTTACCGCGAAAAGTTGCCGCCCGTGCTCCTCAACCTGGCTTTAGACTTTATCCGTTACGCCAAAGACCAGGAGCTTTCTCCCGAAGATATCACCCGGCGCCTGGCTTCCTTGCCGGTTCGCCTGCCACTGGCTGAGATAGGCGCGAGCATCTATACCGATTACCAGCGCGCCCTGTCCTACCGCGGCGCGGTCGACTTCGACGACCTGATTCGCCTGGCGTTGCGCTGCTTGAAGTCAGATGAGAGCTACCTGGATCGCCTGCGCTACCGCTGGCCATTTATCCTGGAAGACGAAGCCCAGGACAGCAGCCGCCTGCAAGAATCGATCCTCAAGCTGCTGGTCGGCGAGAATGGCAACTGGGTCCGCGTGGGCGACCCCAACCAGGCCATCTATGAAACCTTTACCACTGCCAGCCCAAAGCATTTGATCAACTTTTTGAATGCGCCGGGTGTGGAAGGCCAGTCCCTGCCCAATTCGGGCCGCTCCACACGCAGCATCATCGCCCTGGCCAACGCGTTGATCGATTTTACCCACCACGAACACCCTGAGCCCGAAGTGCGCAATGCGCTGATCCGCCCGTATATTAAACCCGCGCCCGCGCGCGATCCTCAGCCCAACCCGCCAGACCACCCAGATGGGATCGAGCTTGACCCGGCGAAATACACACCGCAACAAGAAGTGGCCAGGGTGGTTAACTCCCTGGCAGCCTGGTTGCCCGAGCACGCTGACCAGACCGTGGCCGTGCTGGTGCCTTCTAACCACCGCGGCGTCGATATGGTGAACGAGCTAAAACGGCGAGGCCTGGATTATATTGAGCTCCTGCACAGCACCCAATCCACCCGCGCCACGGCTGGCAGGCTGGGCAACGTCATGCAATACCTCGGCGACCCCCAGTCCGCCAGCAAGCTCGCGGCCGTTTACCATGCCTGGCAAGGGGGTGCTGGCGAAGAAGAGTCCGCCCGCGCCTTACATGCGCGCATGCGCGAGCTGCTGCACAACTGTCCCAGGGTCGAAGAGTATCTCTGGCCTCGGCCCGGCCAGGATGGATTGGAAGCCCTGGGTCTCACGATGGATAGCGACGGCTTAGCCGATGAATTGCTGGCCTTCCGCGACCAGGTGCGGCGCTGGCAGGGCGCCACCCTCCTGCCGGTTGACCAGATCATTCTCACCGTGGCGCAAGACTTGTTCCACGAACCGGCTGACCTGGCCACCGCGCATAAACTGGCGGCCATCCTGCGCCAGGCCGGCCAGTCTCACCAGGACTGGCGCTTGCCCGAGATGACGCATGAGCTGGCTGTGGTGGCCCGGAATGAACGCCGTTTCATCGGTTTCAGCGAAGATGATACGGGCTTCGACCCAGACCGTTACCGCGGCAAGGTCGTCGTGGCGACCATTCACAAGGCCAAGGGATTGGAATGGGATCGGGTTTACCTGGCGTCAGTCAATAATTACGACTTCCCTTCTGCCCAGGCCTACGACCATTACATTTCCGAAAAATGGTTTGTGCGGGACGGCCTCAACCTGGAAGCTGAAGCCCTGGCTCAATTGGACAGCCTTCTGAACACAGACGCTTTCGCCTGGTACCAGGAAGGAAAGGCCACCCGCCAGGCCCGCCTGGACTATACCGCAGAGCGGCTACGCCTGCTTTACGTGGGCATCACGCGCGCGCGAAAAGAGCTGATCATCACCGCTAACACCGGGCGCGATGGCAAACTGACCTCGGCCTTACCCTTTGCCCACCTGGTGGGCTGGTGGAAAGAAGCGAAATCCCATGCCCGCTGATACTTCCGCGACCATGCCTTATCCAATCACCCGGTTCAGCCAGGCCAGCCTGCAGGATTACCTGGATTGCCGCCGGCGTTTTTACCTGCGTTACCGGCTGCGCCTGGTCTGGCCAGCGTTGGAAGCCGAGCCGGTCGAGGCTTTCGAGCGCGAAACTGACCTGGGAGCGGCTTTTCACCGCCTGGTACAGCAACACCTGGTGGGCGTTCCAGCCGAACTGCTCACCGCGCGCATCGCTGACGCCGACCTGGCCGCCTGGTGGCGCGCTTACCTGGATTTTGTCCGCCCTGACCTGAGCGGAATCCGCCCCGGCGCAGACGCCCGCCTGTACCCCGAATTCGGCCTATCTGCGCCGCTGGCTGGCGTGCGCCTGGTCGCTCAATATGACCTGGTGGTGGTTGCCCCCACCGGGCAGGCCACCATCTATGACTGGAAGACGAGCCGCCGCCTGCCGCAGCGCCAGCGCCTGGCCGCGCGCATGCAAACCCGCGTCTACCGCTCTCTCCTGGCCATGGCTGGGGGCTCGCTGAACGGCGGCGCCCCCTTCCCGCCCGAAGCGATCACCATGATCTACTGGTTTCCTGGCTTCCCCGCCGCCGAAGCCCGCTTTGCCTATGATAACGCCCAGGCTTCCCGCGACCGGCAGGCTCTGGAAAGCCTGATGGCAGAAGCCCAGGCGCTGGAAGAAAAGGAAGCCTTTCTGACGGATGATGAGCGGCGCTGCCGCTTCTGCACTTACCGTTCCTTGTGCAACCGCGGTGTGCAGGCCGGGACGATGGATGAAGAGGATGAATCTCTGGAGACGGAAGACAGCTCAACCGATGAAGATGAAGTTGACCTGGATTTTGATCAGATCACTGAAATCAGCCTGTGAGGTAACCGGTGCGCCCCTGGATCGATACCCCCGCCCTTGATCCTCCTGTAGAGCTGGTTGAAGCCGCCGGCGGTCAAACCCTGGTCGCCAGGGCGTTGCTGGCCCGCGGGATCACCACGCCGGCAGCCGCCCGTGCTTTTCTCGATCCGTCTGCCGCACCACCCGCTGACCCTTTCGACCTGCCTGGCATGGCCGAAGCGGTCGAACACATCCTGCGAGCCATCCATGAGCAAAAGCCCATCGTGGTGTGGGGCGATTTTGATGTCGACGGCCAGACGTCCACCACCGTGCTGGTTTCGGCGCTGCGCGAGCTGGGCGCCCAGGTCAGTTTCCACATCCCGAACAGGGAGAAGGAATCCCATGGGGTCAACCTGGCGGGGTTAAAAGACCTCATTGATCAGGGCGCTGGCCTGGTTGTCACCTGCGATACCGGCATCACCGCCCATGCCGAAGTGGACTATGCCCGTTCTCGTGGGGTGGATATGGTGATCACCGATCACCACCTCCTGCCTCCCACGTTGCCCGGCGCGGTCGCCGTAGTCAACACGCACCGCCTGCCGCCGGCTCACCCCATGGACAGCCTGCCCGGCGTGGGGGTGGCCTACGAGCTGGCCGAGGCGCTTTTCCAGCATACCGGGCAGCCGGGCGGCGCCGCCCCATTTTTAGACCTGGCCGCGCTGGGAATTGTGGCCGACCTGGCGCCCCTGACCGGTGAGACGCGTCGCCTTTTGCAGCTTGGCCTGGAGGCGCTACGCCATACCCGGCGCCTGGGGTTGCAATTACTGATGAAATCGGCCGAAATCGATCCAGCCCACCTGAGCGAGGAGCATATCAGCTTTGCCCTGGCCCCACGCCTGAATGCGTTGGGGCGCCTGGATGACGCCGCGGCCAGCGTCGAATTCCTCACCACCCACGACCCGGCGCGCGCGCAGGTGATCGCCAGCCAGCTAGAAGGCCTGAACGCCGAGCGCAAGCTGCTCACCGACCAGGTGCTGGATGGCGCGCTGGCTCAGCTTGAAAAATACCCGGAATTCTTAAAGGAAGCAGCCCTGGTCTTGAGTCACCCCGCCTGGCCGGGGGGGGTAATCGGCCTGGTGGCCGGCCGCCTGGCCGAGCGCTTTCACCGGCCGGCCGTCTTGATCACCTGCCCACCCGGGCAGGTAGCGCGCGGCTCGGCCCGTTCGGTCAAAGGTATTGATATCACCGCGGCCATTGCCGCCCACCAGGACATGCTGACCGGGTTTGGCGGGCACGCCATGGCCGGGGGACTTTCTATGGCGCCGGGAGCGGACCTCGCGGAGCGCATCGCCCGTTTCCGCCGGGCCCTCTCTATCACCGTCAGCCAAATGGCCGGCGGTCTCCCCCCCGCGCCAGAGCTGGTGATCGACGCCCGCCTGCCCCTTTCTGGCCTGACCCTCGAGCTGGTGAAAACCCTGGAACGCCTGGCGCCCTTCGGCCCAGGCAACCCGCCCCTGGTCCTGGCCAGCAGCGAGCTGGCCATCGCCAGCCAGGCGAAGATCGGGAAGAACAACGAGCACCGCTCCCTGACGGTGAAAGACGAAAGCGGTCAAGCCCAAAAGGTCATCTGGTGGGGCGCCGGCAGCCAGGTGGACGACGCCGACCTGCCCCAGGGGCGCTTCGACCTGGCTTATACCGCTCGCACCAGTGATTACCGCGGCCAGGCGGAGCTGCAGGTTGAATGGATCGACGCTCGCCCCCTGGAGGAAGCGCCGGCCCTTATCCGCAGGCCCATCACCGTGGTTGATTACCGCCTGTCGCCGCAGAAAATCGCGCTGGTGAAACGGATCGTTGCCCAGGAAGAGGCGATGGTGTGGGCCGAAGCCGGAGCTGTGGCAAAACTGGCCGAGGCTGGCATCCCGGCCCATACCCGCCAGACCCTCATGCCAGCGACCACCCTGATCGTCTGGACTGCCCCGCCCGCACTCCAGGTGCTGCGTACCGCGCTGCAGGCGGTCTCACCTGAATCGGTTTATCTGGTAGCTACCTCGCCGGAGACGGCTGCTTTACAGGGTTTCCTCGAGCGGTTGGCCGGGCTGGTCAAGTACATCCTGCGCACCACCGGGGGCAAGACCGATCTCGCTACCCTGGCGGCTGCTTGCGCCCAGACCGAACCGGCGGTACGAAAGGGGCTGGAATGGTTGGCCGCCATGGGTCACATTGCCCTGCTGGAACAAACCCGATCCCTCGTCAGCCTGGGGGCAGGGAATAAGGAAAAAGGCCCTTCTGCAGAGGGCATCGCCAAAGAGCTGAAAGCCATCCTGGGCGAAAGCGCCGCTTACCGTGATTATCTTGCCAGCACGGATAAGGAACGGCTGGTGCCAATCGATTAATGGGCTTCCACGTAATACCAGGCGCCATCTCTCTCCGCGAAGAAGCTCACGATGAGCGGCGATACCCGCGGGTTAAAGACGCTCGCGCTGCAGCAGCCATCGTGCAGCACCTGGTCGTAATCCAGCGGGATCTCCTGACCGGCGTAGGAGATGCCGATCTTCCCACCCTTTTTATAGAAGTAAAACGGCTGATCGTTGAGATAGGCAAAATTGAAGCTGTCCTGGTAGCCCCGACTCTGGTTCAGCGAGACGCCGTCAGCATAAATATCCCCGACCGGGTTATTTAAGGCCAGGTCCAGCTTGCTCAATACCTCTATATGCCAGTGGTTCTGGTAAGTCCACAGTCCCATGAAATCCAACAGTGGGCCGCCAAAGGCGGTCGGGATGGTCTGGATCACCTTGCCCGCCCGTTTAACCTCGACGTAACCAGCCGGCGACTCTGGATGGTCGATCACTTCTAACAGGTCATCTCCCAGCATGCCCACCCGATGATTGAGGAGGTCAGGAAAATCCTCGATAGCGCCTTTGCGCACCAAAACGCTGCGGTCAGCAAGCTGGGCGGTCATGACAAAATCCTGGCCCGAGTCGCCCACCGACACCGGTCCCACGCTAAAGATATCGCTCAAAACCAGGGTATCGTAGCGGTACAGCCTCCACAGCACGGCCTGGTTGGAGATCTGGCCGTAAGCCCACGAATCGGTCGCCAGCCGGTAGCCAAAGGGGCGCAACGCTGTGTTGTTGGCATAATACAGCAGCGTGGCTGCGCTGGCCCGTTCGAAGGCATGTTTATCGAGCACGGCCTCCATGCTGGTTCCCGCTGGTTTGAAGTCCAGGTTATCACTATCGAGAGCAAATCCTGGCTTATCTTGCAGACGATATTCATCGACTGCCAGGCCGTAGGGGAGGGGTAAGGGCGGCTGGCGCAGCGTGA
>JAJYIW010000074.1 GCA_021789855.1 Chloroflexota bacterium
TGACGGTGAGCACGCCCGGTGTGCTGGTGCCAGGCCCATTCTGGTCCGCGTAGAACCAGCTGCGCCCGCCGTCATCCGAGAAGCGCACCAGGTAACCGTACACGCCCACTGCATCGGCGCGCAGGCCAGTCATGTATTCATAATTATTTCCCGACTGGGTGTTAAAGGTCATGGGCAGCCAGCTCCACGTGACCGGATCGCTGCCCTGCGGGCCGAAGCCGAGCTGGGCTAATACCGAAGCCGGGTCGCCGCCGGCGCCCGTCAGTCCGTCGATCCACACCTGGCCGTACACGGTGGTGTAGTTGGCGGTGATGGCCTCAGTGATGGTCTTTGGCCATTGGACGATGGCCCAGCCGATGGGGAAGGCCGGGGTGGCGTTGGCTTCATTAGAGGCGCCGCCTTCGTTGCCAAGCGTATCCACCGCGTGCACCACGTAGTAATAGGTGGTGCCGTTGTTGACGCTGGAGTCGGTGAAGCTCGTGGTAGCCGATGTGCCGATTTTGACGTAGCCGCCGCCCTGCACCACGCTGCGGTAGACGTTGTAGCTGGCGGCGCCGGATGCGCTGTTCCAGCTCAGGCTGACCGTGCTGGTCAGGCCGTTATTGGCGGCAGCGGTCAGGCCGGTAGGCGCCGCCGGGCCGGTGATATTTTGGCCGCCGGGCATGATGAAGATGGCGGCCTTCAACGGGTTGAGCGAGACCTGGAACGACCCGCCGGCGGTGGTGACTTTATTCCCGGTGAGCGCGTCGGTGAGATTAACCCCATCGCGCAGGTAGGGCGCAGTCGGCACGGTGATGGCCTGGGGGGTGGTCTCGTTGCGGTTGATCACGATGATGGCCAGTTGATTCGTCTGGCGCATGGCGTAGGCCAGGGTCAGGTGGGTGTCATCTGCCAGCAGGAAGGTCAACGTTCCCTGGCGCAGGACGGGATTGTTCTGGCGGATGGCGGTGAGCAGGCGGTACCAATCCAGGGTGGAGTGGTCGCCAGCCGCGGCGAAATACTTGGTATCCTGGGGATTTTGGACGTAGCTGCCGTCGGGATTTAACTTCCAGGGGAAGGGCCGGCGGTCATCCGGGTCGCTGGCGCCGGTCAGCGACACCTCATCCCCATAGTAAATGGAAGGCGTGCCCGGCACGGTCATCTGCACCAGGGCGGCGATATCCTCGCGCGCCTTGCCCACCGCCAGGTTAGCCGCGTTGAATTCCTTATCCTGGCGGTTATCCTGGCCGGGGGTCAGCGACCACAGGATGCGGGTGGTGTCATGGCTGTCCAGCAGGTTCTGCATGGTGTAGTAGGTGGCGTCGGCGTAGTCTTCGCGAATCGATTCCATGCGGTTGACAAAAGTAGAAGGCGGCAGGTTCGGGTTGGTTTCCTCGGGGAAGCCCTTGTTATCCACCCCGCCCAGCAGTCCCAGCACGGCGTTGCGGAAGCGATAGCCCATGGCCGTGTCGGCCGTATCACCGTGGGTCAGCGGGATGTTGTCGTACCATTGCCAGGCTTCAGCGATCAGCGTTTCATCGGGCTTGATGCCCTTGGTGATGGTGCGAAGCTGCTGCCAGTAGGTCAGTGGGAAGGACGGATCGGTCATCACATCGAAGCGCCACCCGGAGGTGCCCAGGTTGAGCCAGTAATTGGCCACGCTGTGGATGGGATCGGTGTAAAAGTAATTGGCTACCGGGGCGTAAGGCTGCGAATTATTGGCCGGATCCCGCTTGACGATCACCGGGATCGAGTCAAAGCCTGCCCAACCGTCATAGGTTGCCGCATTGGGCCGGTTCTGGCTGTCCACGCAGACGCCCGTGCCGGGGGTCACATCGTGGAAGGTGAACCACGAGCGGTAGGGCGAACTGTTGTCCTCGCAGGCGCCCACCGTGGTGTAGTGGTGGTAGCGGTCGAAGAACGGGCTGTCGGAGGACAGGTGATTGAACACTCCATCCAGGACGACCTTGATGCCGAGGGCGTTGGCATCCTTCATAAACTTTTTGAAATAGCCGTAACTGCCAAAATAGGGACTGATGGACAGGTAGTCGCGGGTATCGTAGCCGTGGTTGGAGGCGGAGTCGAAGATGGGGTTGAAATAGATGATGCTGATGCCCAGGCTCTTCAGGTAGGGCAGCTTATCATCCACGCCCTTCAGGTCTCCGCCGAAATAGTCGCGGCCGAGGGGACTCTGGGTGCAGGGGGTGGCCGGGTTGACGTAATCGCGGCAGTAGCCCTCCGGCAGGGACGACCAGGTCATATTTTTTATCTGAGCGTTAGCAGCGGCCTGGAGCTGAGCGGGGGTGGCGTTGGCCGGGGCCGGGTAATCGTAACGCGGATCCGTCGGCTTGGGGTCATTGCTGGTGTCGCCGTTGCGGAAGCGGTCGGGGAAGATCTGGTACATGATGCCGTTTTCCATCCAGCCGACAATCGGGAAGGTGGGGGCATCGGTGTTCAGGCGAAAGCCGTTATCCACCTCAGTGGGAGTGGCCTGGCCCAGCCCGCCGTAGCGCGGCGCGTTGTCAGAATAATAGGCGGTGGCGGTGCCGTCCTGGATGATAAAGCGGTAGTAAGTGGTGCCGAGGGCCTGGGGGGTGTAGGTGAACTGGTAGAAGTCGCAGGTCGAGCCGGCGTCGGTCAGGGTGGCGTCATAGCAATCCACGTTGCTGGCGACCAGGGTCATCGGCTCGCGATCCTCGTGCCCGACGGCGGTGTCATAGAGGCGGATGGTGACGTTGGTCACATCGTTATGGAAAGTGCGCAGGCGCAGGGTGACCGGTGTGCCGGGCGTCACGGTACCGGAAGGTGTGCGGTAGAGCGTATTGCGCGAGTCGTGCGCCAGGCCATCGTATTCCACGTTGTTATCGTGGCTTGATCCGGAAAAGATCGACAGGACGTGGCTGGTGGGGTTATAACGGAAGGTGACTTTAAAGTGGTCGGCAGGGACGGTAAAATAAATGTTGTCCCCGTTTTGAATGCCGCCCAAGCCAAAATTGACATCCCAGCCTTCATTGAGCGCGACTTTGGCCTGGTAGGTTCCCTTTGTGAGCGCGGTGGTCACGAAGCTGTAGGTGCCGGTGCCGCCGGGGTCTTCCAGCCAGGAGCGCAGGCAGGCAGGATCCCAATCGCCGGAGCAGCCCAACTGCTTCTGGAAATTCCCCGGGACCGTGGCGATGATCGAGTTTACATTGTCGGTGACCCAGTGGGTTTTGTCGTCGTAGTAAAACTTGACCAAGGTAGGAACTGACAGGCTGAGGGGGATGTTCGCTCCACCCGGGGTCGCATTCAAGCCGTAGTTAATATCCCAACTATCATTGATAGTGGCTTTGTAACTCCAATTGCCTGCCGGAATGGTCCAGGTATTCTGCCAGACGTCGTCATTGGCGTCATAGATCAGGTGAGCCGCAGCGCAGGAGGGGTCCCAGGCGCCGGCGCAGCCCATCGCCTGCTCGAGATCGCCGGCGATGGTGACGCTGGTCGGGCCAGTTGAAGCCAGGGCCGGCGTGGCGGGGGCATACCAGTTGAGGGCGCCGGACAACAGCCCCAGCAGGCTAACACCGGATATCAGAACGCGAAGGAATGATCGTTTAAACATGGGTCAATTCATCCTTTCTCTATTTGAAACGGAAATAGTATTCTCCTAACCATGAAACATTGCCTTGTGTGTACCCACTTCCAGGCAAACCTATCCAGTTGAGACTCGTTAGTAATTGGTCGATTCTTATTATAGTGAATCATTTAGCGGATTACAACCGGTTGTCAGGCCATTCTGCCTTACAATATTCCCGTCATTTAACCCTGAACCCTCGAAAAGTCCCTATAATTAACCCATGACCAATCTCCTGTACCTTCACTCGCATGACACCGGGCGGTTTGTCCAGCCTTACGGGTATGCCGTGCCCACGCCCCATATCCAGCGCCTGGCCGAAGAAGGGATGTTGTTCCGCCAGGCCTACAACACCTCGCCCACCTGCACGCCCAGCCGGGCGAGCATGCTCACCGGGCAATATCCTCACACCTGCGGGATGTATGGCCTGGCGCACCGCGGTTTTGAGCTGGCCTATCCTCAGCATCACCTGGCGTATTACCTTGGCGCCCAGGGCGTCCTGACGGTGCTGGCCGGAATGCAGCACGAGCACCGTGATCCGCATGCCCTGGGCTACCAGCTCGTTCTGCCCACCGCCACGCGCCAGGCGCGGGACGTGGCGCCATCCGCCGTGCAATTCCTGGACTCTCATCCTCGCCAGCCGTTCTACCTGTCGGTGGGCTTTGAAGAGACCCACCGGCCTTATCCCCAGGCCGGGCCGGAGGACGATCCGCGCTACTGCCTGCCCCCGCCCCTGTTCCCGGACAATCCGACTACCCGCCAGGACATGGCCAACTTCATGGCCAGCGCTCGCCAGTTTGACCAGGGCGTCGGCCTGGTCCTGGATGCGCTGGAGCGCAATGGCCTGGCGGAGGATACCCTGGTGCTGTGCACCACCGATCACGGGGTGGCTTTCCCCCGCATGAAATGCAACCTCACCCAGCAAGGCATGGGCGTGCTGCTGATCCTGCGCGGGCCGGGCGGCTTCAACGGCGGGCAGGTGAGCGACGCCCTGGTATCTCAGCTCGATGTTTTCCCCACCCTGGTCGAGGCAGCCGGGCTGCCAGCCCCAGATTGGCTGCAAGGGGTATCGCTGCTGCCCCTGGTGCGCCAGGAGGCCAGCGCCGTGCGCGAAACCGCCTTCGGCGAGATCAATTACCATTGCCTGTATGAGCCGACCCGCTCCGCCCGCACGCTGCGCTGGAATTACATCCGCCGCTTTGAGGTGTACCCGCATGTCCCACTGCCAGACGTGGACGCCAGCCCGACCAAAGATTTCTGGGTGGCGAACGGCTGGATCGATCAAAAGCCCGCCAGGGAGGAGCTGTATGACCTGGTTTTCGATCCTAATGAGGTGCATAACCTGGCCGGCGATCCGGGTCACCGGGCAGTCCTGGCGGAGATGCGTGAGCGGTTGAGGGCCTGGATGGTGGAGACGGATGATCCTTTGCTGCAAGGCCCGATCTCGGCGCCAAAGGGAGCCGTGCTTAATCCATGGGATGCGGCATCTGCCGATGATAGGAATTACGTCGTATGAACCTTTCAATCAAAACTCTCCGTGTTATTTTTTATGGCCTGGTTTTCCTGCTTTTCTTCCAGCTCCTGGCGGATTTTGTGGAGACGATCTACGCTTTTGGCCTGCTTGGCACCCGCATTCCCCCCGAGATTGTTTCCGTGCTGTTGTTCTTCAGCCCGCTGATCTTGCTGGCCTTTCGCCGGGGACTGCCGCGCCAGGCTGGGGTGGGACTGGTGGTCGGAGCCGCCCTCATGCGGGCGATGGAAGTCTCGGCTGGCACCAGCCTCAAGATGATCGCCAGTGGGCTGGGCACTGGCAGCCTCCTGGTAGCCATCCCGTTCTGGCTGTCCCAACCTGAGGTAAGCGAGGACGGCAGCTCTCACCCGATGGGCCTGGGATTGATCATTGGCCTGGCTGGTTCTATCTTGTGCCGGGTGGCTGGCCTGGGTACCGATGTCACGCTGGTGTATCCCTGGCTAAGCTGGATCATGGCGGCCGGCCTGGTCGCGCTGGCGGTGATCTTGAACCGCCCACCTGCCAACCAGCCTGGCGCCGAAATTAGCCGGCCGGCTTCTTTTGGCGGTATCGCTGCGCTGAGCCTGGGGGTGATGGGCGTGCTGATCCTGCTCTATTTTGCCTTCACCAGCCCGGGCGTGATGGCGCGCTGGACCGGCGTGGATTGGCGCTGGGTGCTCTGCCTGTTGGGCGTGGCGCTGGGCTTGTTTGCCGCCGGCCTGGCCTGGAACGGCCTGGCGCGCTTATCCGGGCTGGTCATCTGGTTGTGGAACGTGTTATTTTTAGCCCTGGGAACTGCATCCATCTGGATCAACCAGGTGCGCTTCCCTTCCGTTCCAAACGCCTATCCGTTAGCCCAGCCTGATGTTTCCTGGTTCGAGCAGCTCCCGTTCTTCCTCATGCTCCTGCTCAGCCCGGTCCTCCTGTTGGATTTCATCTGGTTGGTGGACGAGATCAAAGCCCGCCGGCCTTCTCCACGGCAACTGGCAGGCGGTTTCTCCCTGGGGGCACTGGCCTTGTTGATCATCATCCTGGCCCAGGCTTTCACCACGGTGTATGACTACATCCCCGTGGTTGGGCCCTGGTTCCGCGACCGGTTCTGGCTGGTATTTTTGCTGGCCGGGTTGTGCGCCATCCTGCCGACCCTGGCCATGCGGACACGCGTGGTGATGTTTTCCTCTTCAGTGGCGCGCGCGGCGTTTCTTGCCGCCGTGTGGGCGCCTTTGGCCCTGGCATTATTTTGGGCGCTGGCCAGCCAGCCTGTTCCTACGCCTCCCCAGGCGGGAAGCCCCCTGCGCGTGGCCACTTACAACCTCCAACAGGGTTATTCGGTGGATGGCCAGCGCAGCTACCAGGCCCAGCTCGCCGTGTTGCGTAGCCTGTCCCCGGATATCGTGGGGCTGGAGGAGTCGGACGTGGCCCGTTTCTCAGGCGGGAATGCGGATATCGTGCGCACCATCAGCCAGGGGTTAGGGATGTATTCTTACTATGGCCCGCGCACGGTGACCGGCACCTTTGGCATTGCCCTGCTGTCGCGCTACCCGATCGAAAACCCGCGCACCTTCTTTATGTACAGCACGGGTGAACAAACTGCCGCGATTGAAGCGACGATCACCGTCCAACAAAAGCCCTTCACGATCCTGGTCACGCACCTGGGCAACGACGGGCCGATGATCCAGCAGCAAGAGGTATTGGAACGGCTGGAAGGCCAATCGAATGTGATCGCGATGGGCGATTTCAATTTTGAGCCGGCCACGCCGCAGTATGCCCTGACGGTGCGTACCTGGCCAGACGCCTGGGTGCAGGCCGGATCAACGCCGACCGCGGGGTTGGACCCGGCTCATTGGATCGACCACGTTTTCATTTCTCCAGGCCTGCAGGTGAAGTCGGCGCGTTACGTGTCTTCTCCGGCATCCGACCATCCGGCGCTGGTGGTGGAAATCGCGCCATGAGGATTGAATTGCCCACGATTTGCGGCGGCCCTTTCGAGATCAGGCAGCGCCAGACATGCGTTGGATTATTTCCTGGTTGAGCTCGATGCCCAAACCCGGCGCGGTGGGGATGGCCAGCATCCCGTCCGCATCGAGCCTGAAGGGGGTGACCAGGATGGCTTCGACGTAGGGCGAAGGCGTGATGTATTCCACGTAGGTGGCGGTGGGCAGAGCCGCTACCAGGTGGAGGTCGGCGGCCAGCCCCACTGCGGTGTTCCAGCCGTGGGGGACGAGCTGGATCTGGTGGTCATAGGCCATCCAGCCGATGCGCCGGCCCTCGGATAACCCGCCCACCTTGGTCAGGTCAGGCTGGATGATATCGACAGCGCGCCGTTCGATCCAGGGAATAAAGCTTTGCCTGCGGGTGAGTACTTCGCCTGAAGAGATAGGCAGTGGGGCGTGTTCGCGCAGCTTGATAAATCCCTCCAGATCATCCGGGGATAAAGCTTCTTCGAACCAGGCCACGCCATACGCCTTGAGCATCTGGGCTGTTTCCAACGCCCATTTGTATTTCCCGGGCCAGAATTGTTCGCTGCCGCCGGCATCCACCATGATGTCCACGTCCGGCCCCACGGTCTCACGCACGGTCTTCACCAGGAGCTCGTCCATTTTGGCGCTGACCCGGCCGAAGGGACCCCAGCCCAATTTAACCGAGCGAAATCCACGGTCAAGCGCCTGAAGGACGGTGTCGCGCATCCTGGGAGGCTCGTCAAAGATGAGGGATCCGTACGGTTTGATGCGCTGGCGATAATACCCGCCCAGCAGGCGGGCCACGGGCTGGCCGGTGGCTTTGCCGAGGATGTCCCACAAGGCGATGTCAATCCCGCTGATGGTGTGGGTCACCGAGCCGCCGCGCCCATTCCAGAAAGTCATCTGGTGCAGTTTTTCGCTCACCCTTTCAGGCTCGAGGGCATTTTCGCCGATTAAGAAGGGTTTTAACAGGCGCAACGACCCATCCACGAGGGCCTGGCTGGTGTAGACGCTGCCGATGCCGGCCAGGCCTTCATCGGTTAAGATTTCGATCAGGGTATGGCTGTTTTCGCCGGGATCCAGCTTGAAATTCCAGCCGGTCTCGTCGGTCCAGCCACGCAATGGGATAGTGTGGATTTCCTTAATTTTCATAGGGTGCCCTCCAGTTGATCGCGGGCGCATGCTGTGCTCATTGGGCGCACGCCGCTCGCCATTAATCCAGGTTGTGGTATGGAAGTAATTCCGCGAGGGTAACGACCACGCCCTCGGCCACCAGGACTTCGGCGCTTAAATTGTCCTCGTGAAGCTGCTTAATGAATTCCCGGCAGCGCCCGCAGGGCGGCATGATATGGCCATCCCAGCCCACTGCGACCATTGCTACCACCCGGTTTTCGCCGGCGGTGATCATAGCGGCGGCTGCGGCATGTTCGGCGCAAAAGCCCATCGAACTGCTGGTGTCGATGCAGACGCCGGTGTACACCTTCCCGCTGTCGGAAAGGAGGGCCGCCCCGACCCCGCCGGCGTCCGCATCTTTGGATAGCTTGCGCGGGTTCAGGACTGATTTGGCTTGTTGGTAAAGAGCATCAAAATCCATAAGGAACACCTCGTGTGAATGATTGAATTTGAATGATTGAACTATTGAAGGGGTTTTCCCCTATATGTCACGATTTACTCCGGCGAGGGGGAATTTTCCGGGCGGAAACGACGCAGGGAAACGGCCCCCACCACGGTGGCGGCCAGGGCGGCGAACCCGCCCAGGGCCAGCCCCCAGCGCGCCCCAGCGACTTCGGCGAACCAGCCTACGATGGGTCCACCGACCGTGGTCGATCCCAGGAAGGCAATCGTCCAGAAGGACATGACCCGCCCGCGCATCTGGGGATCGCTGGAGAGCTGGAGGATACTATTGCCAAGAGAGGAAAAGTTGATCGAGGCAAACCCCACCAGCACCATGGCGACGCCGGTGAGAAACAGGCTGGGCATGAAAGAGGCTGCCAACACGGCTACCCCAAATAACAAGGCGGCGGTCACCAGCTTGAAGGGCGTGATGCCTTTTTGGCCGGCTAAGAACACCCCACCGGCGGCTGCGCCAAGCCCCATCGCGGCGGATAAGAAAGCATAACTGCTGGCGTCGCCCTTGAAGGTGAATTGAGCGATCAACGGTAGGCTGACCTGGAATTCGAAGGTGAGTGTACCGATGAGGGCCATCATCGATAGGACCGCGGCGAGAATCGGCGTAGCGAGCACATAACGAAAACCCTCGCTGAGCTGGCCTTTTGCCGCAGGCGCCGGCGGGGTCAGGTACATTTCATCCATGTGCATCAGCGCCAGCATGATAATCACCGCGCCAAAGGAAAGCCCGTTAATGATGAAGCAAGGTGCCAGGCCAGTTGCGACGATCAAGGCGCCGGCGATGGCGGGGCCGATCACCCGGGCCAGGTTGACCAGGGTGGAATACAACGTGATAGCGTTCCTGAGGAGGTCCGGCCCGACCAGCTCGATATAGAGAGTCTGGCGGGCGGGGTTATCGAAGACGTTGATGATGCCCAGCAATAGGGCCAGGATGTACACCATCCAGGACTGGACCAGGTTGGTCGCCACCAAAACCCCGAGGATCAGGGCCAGGACTCCCGCGCTGGATTGGGTGAAGTAAAGAATTTTGCGCTTGGAAATCCGGTCGGCGATGACGCCGCCATAAGGCCCCAGAATCAGAATGGGCAGGGATTGCAAGGCCGTGACCACGCCCAGGGCGGTGCCGGAATGGGTCAGGTTGAGCACCAGCCAGGCCTGGGCGATGGACTGCATGAACGTCCCGGAGGTAGAAATGATCTGCCCGATGTAATACAGGCGGTAATTGCGCACATAGAGCGATGAAAAGGTCTCACGGCTGGTGCGCTTCAGGGACTCGGAAAGGCGACTCATGCCTGCGCCCGTTTACCAGGCGTAGGCTTCAGGGGCAGGGCCAGGGCGTAGAGCCCGGCCGCGGTTGATGCTGAACAGGTCACTCAGGCGTGCCAATGGCTCCGGGGGAATCACCAGCTCAGCCGCGCGTTCCAGGCCTTCGAGCTGCGCTACCGTGCGGATGCCCACGATAGGCGAGGCGACGGCCGGTTGGGCCAGCGTCCAGGCAATGGCGACAATGTTTTCCTTCTCGCCCAGCTCGCGGCAGATGGCCGAGAATTCTGTAAGCTGTTGGTTCTGCTCGCCCAGGCTGATCCCGTATTCCCGTTCCACCTGCCCGGTGCGCGAGCCATCCGGCGCATGCAGCTTGCCCGTCAGCAGGCCGCCCGCCAGCGGCATATAGGGGATGACGCCGATGCCCAACGCCTGGGCCGCCGGCAATACTTCCAGCTCGGGATAACGGCACAGCAGGTTGTACATGGACTGTTCAGAAATGATGCCAGTGAAGCCGCGCTGCCAGGCGTGCAGCTGGAACTTGGCCAGCCCCCAGCCGGGGAAGTTGCTGGTACCGATGTACAACACATCGCCATCTGCCACCAGCTTTTCGAAGGCGCCCCAAAACTCTTCAGGGCTGATGGTGCGGTCGAAGTGGTGCACCTGGTACAGGTCGATCACATCGGTTTGCAACCGGCGCAGAGAGCCAGCCACGTGCTTGCGCACCTTGTAAAGGGAGATGCCGCGGTCCTCGTTAGGCGTCTCGGCGTCTACCATGTTGCCATAAACCTTGGTTGCCAGCACCACCTGGTCGCGGGCGCCAGGGCGGGCTTTGAACCAGCGCCCGATAATCTCCTCGGACAGGCCGTGCTTGCCCCTCCCGCCGTAGACGTTGGCGGTATCGAAAAAATTGATGCCCATTTCCAGGGCGCGATCCATAATTTTGAAACATTCTTCCTGGTCGGCGTAAACGCCGAAATGCATGGTGCCCAGGCAGACCCGGCTAACCAGCAGGTTAGAACGACCGAGACGGGTGTATTGCATGGTTTAGCTCCTTCGATTATGAATAGATTGGTATCGAGCAAGGTGGTCCCATCAGGGAACGCCGTGCGCCGTTGCGGGGTAAGGGGGCCTTGGGTGCTCGCCGGGTGCAGCTATACCGTTAGGAGAACGCCGGCCGGGCGCAGCCTTATGACAGGTTGGCAGCAGCAGCCACGATCACCGTGGTAGCCTGATCGATGGAAAGCTTGCCCAGGTTCAGTACCATGTGATAGAGCCAGGGGTCTTCCCAGTCAATGTTATGGTAGGTTTTGAGGTAATCGGCGGAAGCCTTGTCGCGGATGGTAATGAGGTCTGCCGCATCACGGGCCAGCCGTTTCTCAGAGGTAGGCGCCCCAGCCTCTTTGGCCAACTGCTGCTTCACCCGCTCGATACGAGCCTCCATGGGGGCTTCGATGCGCACATGCAAGACCCCAGGGGCGTTTTTCAACAAAGCCTGCCCTCCCCGCCCGATGATGACCATGTTGCCAGCCTTCAAAGCGGCCTGGATAGCTCGCTTGACCAGGCCGATCACGGCCAGATCCTGGACATCCGCCCGTTCGGGCCGGGTGGCGATGGAGGGGTTCTCCGCCCAGGCGATCTTCTGGACGGTGGATGGGCTGCGGCCAAAAAGCCTTTCCAGGAATGTCTGCACTTCGTGGTTGTCTTCAGAATAGTCAATCGCGTTAAGCCGGGACAAAGAGGTTCCCTCAGCGGCCTGGAGAATCTGCTCTTTACCAAATGAATGGTACCCCAGCGCTTCGCACAAGTGGCTGGCAACCTCATCTCCGCCACTACCATACTGGCGTGAAATGGTAATGACACTCATAGCTCGCCTCCTCGAGTGACAGAATAGTTGATATTAATAT
Source organism: Chloroflexota bacterium (assembly GCA_021789855.1). GTDB lineage: Bacteria > Chloroflexota > Anaerolineae > Anaerolineales > Anaerolineaceae > JAJYIW01. The sequence continues at coordinate 11,857 of JAJYIW010000074.1, forward strand.
AGCACGAGAAGGTTAATCTACATATAAAAACTTCACTCTGGATTAACCGCTCATACTGAGGCGGATTTCAGGCCTCGGGGAAATCGACGGCGCTGCCTTGCTCGAAGGCGCGCTGATAGGCCTGGCGGAAAGCTTTGACGGCCTGGGGATCGCAGGCCAGGGAGCGTAGCTCCATGGGCAAGCTTAAAGTAGCCGGCTGCCGGTGGGGCAGGTTAAGGGTTATGCCTGGTGCGAGTGCAGCGAACTCACGCCCCCAATCTTTCAAGCGGCCACTGGCGGTAAACAATCCGCTGAAACGGCTTGAATCCAGCGAGGACGGGGTGTCGCGGTAAGGCCAGAAGAGCCAGCCCGCTACATCGCCCCCCGTGGCTTCTACCAGGCCTTTGCACCAGGCGGTCTGGTCAGCCTCGCTGCGCTCGGGTTGCTCCCGACCGGCGATATAAACGGCCCCGCCGCCATACCAGCCACATTCCTGGAGGATGACCGGCTTGTCCCCGGTGTACATGGCGCGGGCTACTGCCCTGGCATGGATCAGCGTCTCGCGCATGCCCTGCGGCGTTTCGTAAGGGTCGCGGTACAGGTTGGGGTGGAAGGTGTGATGGGGATAAAAATGAACTGAAATATAGTCCAGGTAAGGGGCAAGCTGGTGGGGATCGAAGGCGCTGTAAGGATCCGGCGGATACCAGTCGAAAGGAGCGCTTTTCTGGTGCAGGCCGATGGTGACCAGGTGGGTGTCATCGACGGCGCGAAGGGCAGCGCTCATGCGGTCTACGTAAGCCACGGCCAGCGACTGGCGGAAGCGCTGCAAGGGCCAATCCCAGTCAAAGAAGAGCGGGGGATGGGGGAGAGGTGGATCATCTGGCGCTCCGGGCGCGTTCTGTCTTTTCCATTCGCGCCAGAGCCGGGTAAAGAGCGGACCGGGCTGCCAGGGCGCGAAGGGCTCATTGTGTAAATCGTACGCCAGCAGCGCGGGGTGATCGCGCAGCGCGGCGCCCAGCGCCGTCCAGGCGGCAGCCTGGTCAGCGATCAGGTCGGGATGGATAAAAAGCTGGCCCGGGCTGTCCACCGGCCACCAGCCTGGTGCGCCTTCCCACAGGCTGGGCCCCGACCAGATCACCCGCAGGCCATGCTGTCCAGCCAGGCCTAACATGGTTTCGACCTTCTTTACCCCAGGCAGCGAGGCTTTACCCGGCGCTTCCAACAAGCTGGCCAGGGTGAGGAAAACCCGGATCGTATTGCCGCCCAGCGC
>JAJYIW010000075.1 GCA_021789855.1 Chloroflexota bacterium
TCGGGCGCCATTGGTAAAGACCCGCCGCGCCAGGATTACACCGTGCTGGCCACTCTTAAGCAATTCACCTTCACGCCGGTTCAGGCGGGAAACGGCATAAGCGCCGCTCGCGCTCAGGCAGCCAATGACTTGATGACCGCCGAGCTCGACCTGACCTCCAAGCTGGACGCCGCAGAGGTGTCACAAGACAGGTATTCAGGCGCCACGGAAGCGAACGACCTGCAATGGGCCTCTTTGCAGGCTTCAGCGTACCTTTACTACCGGTCGTTGTCGGCCAGCGCCATGATCACGACTGCCGACAAGCTGGACGCCATGATCGCCGAAATGCAAAGCGAGGGGATACCCGACCGGGTCCTCACCGCAGATATGATCAAGGCCTATCAGAATCGCCTGATCACGGTTGGCTTTAACACCGATGAACTGACCGCGGCTCAAGCCATCGGCCTGACTCCCGATGAAATTGAAGAGATCCGCCAGACGCGCATCAACGAGGACCCGAACCTGGCTGCTGGCAGCGTCACCGCCCTGGTGGAGGCGGAGTCCAGCGCTTTACGCCAGATGGGGCAGGCCTTTCAGGCTACTTCTCCCGTAACCAGCGCTTTGGCGTATCAAGCCGGCCTGTCAAGCGCCACCACGCCGAACCAACTATTTCTCACCTCCACGCAAACCTATTCGATACAGGTCGGCAACCCCCAGACCCAGTCAGCGACGATTGACTTAAAGGTGCGCCCGATTGACCTACCGGATGATTGGGGAGTCTCGATTACGCCCAGCACCATCACTCTGGGCCCCGGCCAGCAGATCACCGCCACCCTTGTGGTGGCTCCCAGCCCAACCTCGGTGCAGGGCTCTCATCCACGCGTGGCCGTAGAGGGTTATATCCAGAATCAGTTAATCGGCGGAGTGGTCCAGGACATCCTGGTGCCCATAATCCAGCCTTTTGACGGTAAACTGCGCCTGTTTCTTCCCATAATCACCCAGTAGACTTTTTCCTGTTGGTTCGCTGGGTTTGAAACATGCCTTTCGCCGGGCCTGGGCTTATGCCTCCAGCCCGGAGGCCGCCGCCTGTTTGGCGGGGGCCAGGCGATGGCGCCCGGCAAACAGGCGCTATGGATTGTGTAAAAATTGTCACCCGACTTTAGGTGGGGAAAAGGTTGGGCGCCGCCAGGGGAACCACCCCGCAAAGGTGAGACAAGAATCTTCACGCGAGATAAATATTGATATATTTATAGCCAGTGGGGGCGCATGGCATGCGCCCACCACGCAAAATGAGAAAATGTCGTTGCGAGCGAAGCGCGGCAACCTCGACCGGATTGCTCCGGCCCAGGGAACAGGCCTCGCAACAACAGGCAATCAAACAAGGAGCGATATAAATGAGTGACGAAGATAAATGCCCAGTCAGGCACACGATCGGCGGAACGACGAACCGGGATTGGTGGCCGAACCAGCTGAACCTCAAAATCCTAAATCAGAACTCCCCCGTCTTGAACCCCATGGGCGAGGAGTACAACTATGCCGAAGAATTCAAGCAGCTCGATCTGGCAGCGCTGAAGAAAGACCTTTACGCGCTGATGACCGACTCGCAGGAGTGGTGGCCGGCCGATTTTGGCCATTACGGACCGCTCTTCATCCGCATGGCCTGGCACGGCGCCGGCACCTACCGCATCTCGGACGGGCGCGGCGGGGCGGGATCCGGCTACCAGCGCTTCGCGCCCATCAACAGCTGGCCCGACAACGCCAACCTGGACAAGGCTCGCCGCCTCCTCTGGCCGATCAAGCAGAAATACGGCAGCAAAATCTCCTGGGCCGACCTGATGATCCTGGCTGGCAACTGCGCCCTGGAATCGATGGGCTTCAAGACCTTCGGCTTTGGCGGCGGTCGGGTGGACGCCTGGGAGCCGGATGAAACTTATTGGGGGGCCGAGAGCAAGTGGCTGGACGATAAACGTTACAGCGGTGACCGGCAGCTTGAGGATCCCCTGGCCGCCGTACAAATGGGCCTGATCTATGTCAACCCCGAAGGGCCTAACGGCAACCCCGACCCGATCGCCGCGGCCCGCGACATCCGCGAGACCTTCAGGCGCATGGCGATGAACGACGAGGAAACGGTCGCGCTGATCGCGGGTGGGCATACCTTCGGTAAAACCCACGGCGCCGGAGACGCGTCTCTGGTGGGCCCGGAGCCAGAGGCCGCACCCATTGAGGAGCAAGGCCTGGGATGGAAAAGTAGCTTCGGCACAGGGAAAGGCGCCGACGCAATCACCAGCGGCCTGGAAGTCACCTGGAGCTCGACGCCGACCCAATGGAGCAGCAATTTCTTCAGGAACCTGTTCGGCTACGAATGGGAGCTGGTAAAAAGCCCGGCCGGCGCGTCCCAGTGGACGCCTAAAAGCGGCGCCGGCGCTGCTTCGGTTCCGGAAGCGCACGACCCAGCCAGGCGCCGCGCGCCCGCTATGCTCACCACGGACCTGGCCTTGCGCTTCGATCCGGCTTACGAGAAGATCGCGCGGCGTTTCTATGAGCACCCGGAGCAGTTCGCCGCTGCCTTCGCCCGGGCCTGGTTCAAGCTAACCCACCGCGACATGGGCCCCCGCTCACGCTACCTCGGCCCGGAGGTCCCGGCGGAAGAGTTGATCTGGCAGGACCCCATTCCCGCGCTTGACCACGATCTGATCGACTCGGCCGATATTGCGGCGCTCAAAGCCAAAATCCTGGCTTCGGGGCTCTCGGTCTCCGAGCTAGTCTCGACTGCCTGGGCGTCCGCCTCCACGTTCCGCGGTTCCGACAAACGCGGCGGCGCGAACGGGGCACGCATTCGCCTTGCGCCGCAAAAGGATTGGGAAGTCAACCAGCCAGCCAGGCTCCAACGTGTGCTGCAGACCCTCGAGGGGCTCCAGAGGGACTTCAACCGCACGCAAAAAGGCGGAAAAAAAGTATCGCTCGCCGATTTGATTGTGCTGGGCGGGTGCGCGGCGATCGAGCAGGCGGCGAAGAAAGCCGGCATGACCTTGACCGTTCCATTCACCCCGGGGCGGGCGGATGCCTCGCCGGCGCAGACCGACGCGGCCTCCTTCGCCGTGCTTGAGCCGGCCGCGGATGGCTTCCGCAATTATCTCAAAGGGAAGTTTACCCTTCCCTCCGAGGCGCTGCTGGTCGACCGCGCCCAACTTCTGACGCTGACTGCGCCCGAGATGACGGTCCTCCTTGGGGGGCTGCGGGTTCTGAATGCCAATTTCGGGCAGTCCCAGCACGGCGTTTTCACCAGGCGTCCAGGAGTGCTCAGCAACGACTTCTTCGTCAACTTACTCGACATGCGCACCGTTTGGCAACCCATTAAGGATGGCGTGGATGTATTCGAGGGGCGCGACCGCTCAACCGGCGAGTTAAAATGGACAGGCACACGCGTCGACCTGATCTTTGGCTCGAATTCCCAATTACGCGCCCTGGCGGAAGTTTATGCGTGCGACGGCTCTCAAGAAAAGTTCGTTCACGACTTTATCGCCGCCTGGGATAAAGTCATGAACCTGGATCGTTTTGACCTCGCCAGACCTTAACACTTTTTCCTTAGGGTACAATATAAACGAATAACCGGATTAGGGAGAGGCGATAAGCCTCTCGCTAATCCGGAACGCCGGATAAAGGGCTTTGAGTGAGCCTGAGCCTTAGCACCTTGTCCGGAATGCCAAAGAAAAATGGCCCTCTTTAACCTTACTCTGACCCAACATGATCACGAAAGGATAAATCAAAATGAACCAGGATGTCTTAAATCTGCTCAACGCACAGATTGGGCACGAATATGAAAATTATGTGCTCTACGAACAGGCCTCGGCCTACTTTGACGCCAAGGGCATGGATGAAGCGGCCAAGCTCTTCCGAAAACAAGCCGATGGTGAGCTGGAGCACGCACGCAAGTTTACGGATTATGTGCGCGATGCCGGCGGCAAGGTGGTCATCCCAACGATCAAAGGCCAGAAAAGCGAGTATACCTCTGGCGAGGACGTCTTCCTGGCCGCATTTACCCGCGAGCAGGAGACCACTGCCAAGATTTACGCCATCCGTGACCTGGCCTGGAAATCTAGTGACCATGCCACCTTCGAGATGCTCACCTGGTTTGTCAGCGAACAGGTAGAAGAGGAAAACCTCACCGGAAAGCTTCTGACCGTCGTGCGCGGTTTTGGTGAGAAGAACCTGTACCTGATCGAGGCCTACCTGTCTCATAAGGCATAGAACAGGTTACCTCTTCCAGCCATTAACTCATCAGAGCGCAGATCTGCGCAAGAGCTGGGCATTGATCGCGACAATGATTGTGCTGAGTGACATCAGGATCGCCCCGACTGCGGGTGAGAGCCATATACCGACCGGCGCCAGCACCCCGGCGGCTAAAGGCAGGGCAACCACATTATAGCCCGCGGCCCAGACCAGGTTCTGGATCATCTTCCGGTAGCTGGCCCGGCTGAGTGAAATGATCTTCACGATATCCATCGGGTTGCTGCGCACCAGGATGATCCCGGCGGACTCGACCGCCACGTCTGTGCCGCTGCCAATGGCAATGCCCACGTCTGCGCGGGTCAAGGCCGGGGCATCGTTGACGCCGTCCCCCACCATCGCCACCCGTTTCCCCTGGCTCTGGAGCTCTTTGACTTTTGCATCCTTTTGCTCCGGCAGCACTTCGGCAAAATAGGTGTTGATGCCAAGCTCCTCTGCCACCCTTGCGGCCACCGCCCGGCTGTCGCCGGTCAGCATGGCCACCTGAACGCCCATCTTATGCAGCTTGAGGATGGCATCGCGGCTTTCTGGCCGGATCACATCAGCCAGGGCGAAGGACGCGATGGCCTCGGGCTGGCTTCCATCATGGGCCGTCCTGACCAGGTGCACGACGCTCTGCCCTTTTGCACTGGCTGACTGTTCAAACTGCGCGAGCCGCTCAGGCAGGTGGGCGTTCAGCATTTCCAACAGGTGGGGGCCGCCGACGTAAAGCCTATGGTCAAGGTCGTGAGCGGATGCCCCCCGCCCTTTAATCGCCTCAAAGCCGCTCACTTCAGGCAAGGCCAGGCCGCGTTTTTGGGCGCTGTCCCGGATTCCCACCGCGATCATGTGCTCCGAATCACCTTCCACCGCCGCAGCCTGCGCCAGGACTTCCTCTTCGGTAAGCCCATCGATCACGGCCATTCCCGCCACACCAATGCGGCCCTCCGTCAGCGTTCCAGTCTTATCAAAAAGCACCATGTCCACCAGGCGCATCTTTTCCAGCGCCAGCCGATCGCGCACCAGGATGCCGTTCGCCGCACCGATCGCCGTGGTGATGGCGACCACCAGGGGGATGGCCAACCCCAACGCATGTGGGCAGGCAATGACGAGCACGGTCGCGACTCGCTCGATGACCGTGATGTTAAAGCCCCTGGCGATGATCCAGCCCACCGCCGTCAATGCGGCCACAATCAGAGCAACGTAGAACAGCCAGCCGGCGGCACGGTCGGCCAGGATTTGGGTGCGGCTTTTGGATTGCTGCGCCTGCTCCACCAGGCGCATGATACCCGCCAGCGCCGTCTGGTCACCGGTGGCAGTCACCTGGATGCGCAGGCTGCCGTCGCCGTTGATCGACCCACCGATGACGCCCCCGCCGGGAGATTTGCGCACCGGCTTCGATTCGCCGGTGATCATGGCTTCGTTGACGGATGACTCGCCTTCCATGACCTTGCCGTCTGCCGGAATGCCCGCCCCAGGACGCACCAGCACGCGGTCGCCGTTACGCAGCTGACCCACTGACACCATCTCGGTCCCACCCTCGCCGGTGATCCGTTCCGCCGTATCCGGCATCAGCTTGGCCAGGGTGTTGAGCGCGCCGGACGCCTGGCGCACGCTGCGCATCTCGATCCAATGGCCCAGGAGCATGATATCGATCAGGGTCACCAGCTCCCAAAAGAAATCCGTTTGACCGGGCAAAAACAGGGTGGCGACGCTGTAGAGGAAGGCGACGGAAATCGCCAACGAAATCAGGGTCATCATGCCGAGCTGCCGGTTTTTTATCTCCGGAACCGCCATTTGCAAGAAAGTCAGGCCGCCATAGAAGAAGACGATCACACCAAAAATGGGCGCCAGCCATTGGCTGCCCGGAAAAGTTGGCAGCGAAACGCCCAGCATCATTCTCAATCCCATGCTGAACAGGATCACCGGCAAGGAGAGAACAAGGGAAACCCAGAACTTCCGCCTGAACATCGACTCATGGCCGGTGTGGTCCGCATGGGCTGCGCCGTGTTCAGCATGATCGCCAGGCTCCATGTGGTCCATGGGGTGGCTCATCTCACGCGCTGCGTGGGTGTGTCCCGCGTGGTCATCCTCCTCCATGGACATTCCATGCTCGAGCTCATGGCCGGCATGGGCTGGTCCTGCCGGATGAGGTGCGATGGTTTCTTCTGATTGGCTTTCGACTTCTGTTTCTTTTGGATGAGCATGGCCAGGATGAGCTCCCATCATGGCATGGTCGTGCTTTGAGCCTTGCGGGTGGTTTTCGTGCGAATGGACTTCTGGCATTTCAGGTTTTTCGTTCATTATTCACCTTCTGTCATAATAACTTATTGCGCTTTTCTATAACCATGACGCATGCCAGGGTCGCCGGGTTACAGTTTTGGGGCAGATGGCTCAGGTCAACCGGCACGTACAGTCGAGACATCCATGCACAGCGCACATCCGGCAGGTTTCCTCTAGCCTTTGGCGCAGCGCCTGCCGCGCTCGATGCCGGCGTACTTTCAGGTTGGTTGGGCTGATGTTTAATCGATGCGCAAATTCGTCTGAACTGCCGTCTGCCAGGTCTAACGCTTCCAATATCTCCCTGTATTCTGGCTTTAAGGAAGGCAAAATGACCCGGAAGCAGTCACAAATGGCCGCGTCATCTTCCGGGCCTCCCAGGAGCGCTTCGTTTTGGCCATAAGCGGCCTGGTAGCGCTTTTCCACATCCATATGCCGGTAAGTGTCGATGATGGCATTCTCGAGGACGCGGTAGAACCAGGGCAGGAGCTTCTCTTCTTCGTTCAAGGTGCTTGAAGAACGGATCGCCTTGAGCAAACTGTCCTGGAGCACATCCTCGGCCAGATCCGGATCAACCAGCCTGCTTTGGATGAATCCGAGCAGCTTATTCCGGTGGCGAAGCAACACATCCTCGACGCGTTCCATATCTGAAAATTATAAATCTGGTGACCAATATGGGGGATAGGAGAACACAACACAATTGAAGGGTCCGCCATTAAACGCGTTCGAAACGCTGCTTTTCATATACATTGTTATTATAACGGCGGGTCATTCACCGCTGAATGTCCTCAAACCTTTTTTACTTCTTCCCTCAATCCCGGGATATACAATATTTTCAATGCCTACACAAGTTATAACGAATGGGCATTACCCCAGGGCGATCCCTTCGAATTGCAAATTCCCGTCATCTCTTCGAAAACTCTCTCAGGAAGTAATTTTGAAGCTGCTATCCATGTGAATGAAAAATTGTTGTATAGTTAGTCTCAGGATGATAAAAGCCGGGCGCCAGAAAAAACCGGCGCCCCATCAGGATAAACCGCGGATGAAATACTTCCTTCGACAGGCGAGCGCGTTTATCGCCCCCATCTTGTTTTGCATCATCATTCCCTACCTGATTGTGGCCGCCCGGCCGAGCCAGGCCGGCGCACCGGCGCTGAATCCATTGCCACTGCTTGCCGCGACCGGCGCGGTAGTGTGTCTGGCCGGCCTGGTCTTCTTCATCCTGACCGTCCGGATGATCATCCTGATCGGTAAAGGCACCATCATGCCCTGGGATCCGACCCGCCGCCTGGTGATCGCCGGCCCATACGGCCATGTCCGCAACCCCATGATCCTGAGCGTGATCACCATCGAAGCGGGAGAAGCCATCCTGTTCGCCTCGGTCTGGCTTGCCCTGATCGCCCTGCTGTTCTTCATCGTCAATTCAGTTTATTTCATTTACTCGGAAGAACCCGGCCTGGAAAAGAGATTTGGGCAGGAGTACATCGAATACAAACAGAACGTCCCTCGCTGGATTCCGCGGTTAAAGCCCTGGCGCCCGAAGTGAAACACAGCAAAAAAAGATGAGCATCGTGGTCTCGCCTGAACGGGAAGTGGAATAAAACACGCGGCAATAGTATGAGGGCGTTCCTCACTTTATTATAGAGAATAAACGCTGGGAAGGAGACTCTCAAGGGATGTCGCAGGGATTTCAAATGAGTAATGGATTAAGTTGAATTAAAATCCAAATCAATATAAGATTAACATTAATCAACTCTGCGTCATGGTTCAGGAGGATATTGCAATGAGAACGAAATACGGCGTGCTCAAATTCATCAGCGGATTTTACAAAGTGGTCGGCATCATTGTAGGGGCCATCACCCTCTTATCAGCCTTGGGGATTTGCCTCACCAGCGTCCTGGGGACGACCCTGATGAGCGGCCTGGGCCAGAACCTGCAAAATTCAGGCGTGCCTTTGGCAATGGGGGTATCTAGCGTGGTGATGGGTATCTTTGGCGCACTGGGTACCATTATCACCGGCGCCCTGGCAGCCCTGGGGCTGTATGCCTTCGGCGAATTAATTGCCTTGCTCATCGCCCTGGAAGAAAATACCCGGGCTACCGCCGCCTATCTGCAGAATCGCCCGATTGAAGTTCCCAATCCTCAGGGCCAGTAAACGAATTGCGCCCCTGCAGTACCGGCGGGGGCGCACTCTGTAGACGTGAATTTCTGACCTGTTCTCGTCACCCGGCCAGTTCACCCTGGGTTCCCCTCGATCGCACCAGCATGTGCGATCCCACCGGCTGGTGGACCAGCTCCGAAACCAGGGGACATTTGACTTTGAATAAGAAAAAGATATTGCCAGGTTCGTCACACAGGGTCTCAAAATTACCCTGGCCCTTGGCAATAATTAAATCCGCCTGGCGAAAACGGCTATAAAATTCCGGGCTGCAATCGCTCAAAATTGTCCCTGGCGCATCTGAGCCATTACCGATCACCTCGACCATCTGATCCAGTCCCACCTGCCGGGCATCTTCGCAGGTGGCATCGTTGATCGCTGGCGCCCCCCGCACGGCCAGCGTCACCCGCTTCGGCAAAATCTGCTCTATCAGAAGCCGGTCAAAGGCAATTTCGCCGGCGTTGTCCGCCAGGTACAAGATGGAATGCGCTTCGCGTACCGCCGTCTGGAAGCGGTCCGGGTCGCCGGACAACGGCTCAGTCAAAGCCTGTTTTAACGCCAGGTGCACATCAGCTTCCGTCAATTTCCCGTTCACCCCCAGATCAATTATATTCCCTGCGATCGCCAGGCGGGCGGACATCAGCAACGGATTCTTGGCTGCTTTCACCCTGGCGCTGAGATCAGGGAGCATGTCCATCGCCATGAGATTCTGGCGGTCTTTTACCGCCCGGTAAAGATCATCCTTCCCGCTGATTTCGCGCAACCTGTGGTGAATTTGCTGGGTGATCGCAGGGGGCGATTGGCGCAAATCCATTTTCCCTGCCCAGGTCAAAACCTCCCGCAGGAAAGCCTCATGCTCCGCAGGATCGCTGGAGGCTACCCTGGCTGCCTCCAAAGTCTGGCGTAAAATGCAGGGAATACAATCCAACGAAGTATTCATTCGTGAGTATACACATCCCACTTCATATAGGTTGAGAACGCCTCAGACAGGATGGATGAGACGTGACTCATCGTGAACGCCACGTGATGCTCAAATCCATTTTTGCACAGGTAGGCCAGCAGCTTTTGCAGCCCTGGCACATGAACCACCGCGCGGCTGCCAAAAGTATCCAGGGGGTCGTTGGTTACCTCGCCTTCACCGGTATAGGCTCTGATGATGCCGGCCGTATCGTCGGTGCTGATTCGAGCGAAGGTCATTAGACCGGCGGAAGCGCGCCCGGCCATGGCGCCATAGGTATTTTCATTCCCAAGCGTGGTGCCCAAAATATCCGCCGTCTTGATTTCGATATCAGGGATGAAGGATTTAGCCCAGTTACCGCAGTGGAAGAACACACAGCGATCCGGGTCATCGGCATAGTTATTGTTCCAATCAACCAACGCACTGGGTGAATTGGAGGCCAGTTGCAGGGCGTACATCGAGGCCACGCCAGTGATGTCCGTTTCACAGGCCGAGGGCATCAGCTGGTTGCTCATCATGCTCATCAGGGTACAGGCGTTGACGCCATAATTTTTTTGCAGGGAATTCCAGCACTGGAGGGCGGTTGCCTGTAAATCATTGGCCTGCATCCAGTCAGAAATCACCACGCCCAGCTTGGCCATGCGCACCAGCGCAGTGGACGGAACGGTATCATGCCTGGCATAGGCATCGATTTCTTCTAACTTATTTTTCACCCGCGGCGAGTCGTCCCGCAAGCGGGCTGCATCGCCCAGGATTTCGGACAAATCCACCGTCGTCACGGTAATCCCGGCTGCCTGCAATATTTTTTCGCTGTAACGGACGGTGTTGAATGCACCGGGGCGGGCGCCAATCGCTCCCAGGCGAGCGCTGCGCAAGCCTTTTACCACGCGGCAAACGCCGATGAATTTGGCCAGGTCTTTTTTAAACGAGTCCGACAACGGCTTAACGGTATGCAAACTGGTCAGGGAGAAATCATAACCGTACTGCCGCAGGTTATTACAGACCGAAAGCTTGCCGCAGAAAGAATCGCGGCGGCGCTCGATGTTGAAAGAGCCCAAATCATCAGGGTACGCCTGCACCAAAATGGGAACGCTCAAGCCGGAAAGCTTGATTGTGTCGGCGACCCCCTTTTCGTCGCCAAAGTTGGGCAGGACGACCAGAATACCGTCAATCCGTTCCCGGTTGGCTTTAAAAAGTTCCGCACAGGCTTTAGCATGAACATAGGTTTCTACCGAGCCCAGCTTGGTGTCGTGTTCCTCTAACATGACACCATCAATAGCCATTTCCTTGAAAAGAGCCAGGATATCTTTCCGCGCCTCACTGATAAGCTGGTCAGGGAAAAAATCCCGGTTACCAAAAATGACCCCCAGGGTCGTTTTCATAGTTTATCTCCTCATGTTTAAAATGGGCATCGGTATCGCCGGGTCATCCATTAAAGCCCCAGGCGCCTGCCACTAGAATCACATTGGAATAAGGGGAAAATTCCCCGGTGCGAATGATGGCCCTGGTTGAGCCGGTCAATTTCTTAAATTCCGTATGCGTCAGAAGTTGGATGGGCACATCACCCAATAATTGATGTATTCCCGCATACATTTGCGGGCTTTTGGTCAAGATATCTTCTGATACATAGGCCTTTTCCACAAACATCTCAGATAACACCACCTCAAGGGTCTCCAAAAAGCCAGGCACGCCCGGCTTTAGCGCCAGGTCAATGCGTTGAGTCGTGTTTGGAACAGGCAGTCCGGCGTCGGCCACGGTCACCATGTCGGTATGCCCCAGGTGAGCAATCACCGTAGATATTGGCGCATTAATGATTCCGACTTTTTTCATTTCAGAAGGCTCCTTTCTTTCACAAACTGTTCTACTTCTTCCCGCCTGGGTAGCGAAGGCTGCGCCCCAGGGCGAGTAACTGAAATGGCAGCCGCCGCGCTGGCAAACTTAGCCGCGGACGGCAGCGATTTTCCTTCACAAATCCCCACCGCCAGCGCCCCCACAAAACAATCCCCCGCCGCGGTAGTATCCACCGACACCACAGGCCAGGCTGGAATGGACACTCCCTGGCTCGTTTGATCATTGAAAAGAATAGCCCCCTGGCTGCCCAGCGTCACAATCAGGTTTTTAGGCCCCATCGCGAGCAGCTTTTCAGCCGCAGCCTGGATATCGCCCGCCGAAGCCAGCGGCGCACCCACCATCAGGCCAATTTCATACTCGTTTGGCACCAGCACATCGACGAGCTGGAGTAAGTCTTTCTCCAGAACCTGGGCCGGGGCAGGGTTCAGCAGCACCCTGGCTCCCCTGCGAACAGCCATACGAGCCGCTGTATAAATGGTATCGAGCGGCGTTTCAAGCGGCATCACCAGCGCGTCAAATTCACCAGCGGCTTGCATGGCTTTCTCCACATCGGCGCTGGTCAGGTGGAAATTGGCCCCGGCGGCCACGGCGATACTGTTTTGGCCCTGTTTATCTACCTGGATCAGCGCCACCCCGGTGGCTTCTTCCGGGTGAACCCGGATGCGCGAGGTATCAATCCGCTCCCTATCCAGCGAGGCGCGCATTTCCTGTCCAAAGGCGTCATTGCCTACACATCCGACCATCGTGACGTGCGCTCCCAGGCGAGCCATGGCCACTGCCTGGTTTGCCCCTTTGCCCCCCGGAAAAGTATTGAACACGCCGCCTAGCCTGGTCTCTCCTGGCTTTGGAATGATGGGTATCCGCACCACCAGATCCATATTGAGACTTCCGACGACCACTATGTTCATAGCTTCCCTGCCTGGTATCCATGATCGACCCAAGGATAAAGACGTTATAAGATTACATGATGATGGGTTCCCCACATGACTTTCGGTTAACAGCCATGTCACGTGGGGAACCCGGATAAACGGAAGGTAATGAGGGGTCAGCCGTGAATCTTATGGTTAACTCATCACCTTCTCTGCCTGGGTATCGCTGTGCATGGGCACAGCGATACTACCTGAATAAGCTCTTAGGGCACTGCCGGGCAGGTGCTGGGTGCATTCGCGATAGGTGCGAACTGCTTGTACTGGCAGTAGTTGTCCACATTGATCAACACCATGTCGATCTGCTGCTTCTCCGGCTGCCCCGTGCTGCCCGTCTTAATGTATTGATCGGCCTCGATGGCCGCCTGCTGCGCAATCGCCGCCACCGGCTGTAAGGACGTGGCTTTCATCTGGCCCTGGCCAATGGACTGGATCGCATCATCTGACCCATCCAACCCGGTCACGATCACATCCTTGCGCCCTGCCGCTAACAGCGCCGCCTCAGCCCCCAACGCCATCGTGTCGTTCCCACAAATCACACCCTTGATGTCCGGGTGCGCCTGCAGGATCGACTCCATCACCGTGTTCGCCTGCGTCTGATCCCAGTTCGCCGTCTGCTGCGCCACCATCTTCATGTTCGTGTTCTTGTCGATCACGTCATGAAAGGCCTGGCTGCGAATAT
>JAJYIW010000330.1 GCA_021789855.1 Chloroflexota bacterium
AAAGCATCATCGAGCGGCGCTCGGATATCCCGGACGCCAACCGGATGATGGATCGAGTCGCAAAGCAGTCGCCCTGGATCTTCGGCCTGGATCCGGCCAACCTCCGATCCTACCTGCAACCCTTCCACCTGGTCCCGGTGGCGGATGTGGGAACCGCCGATTACCAGGAGAGTTTTCTCAAAGAGCTGGACAGGACTCTGCCGGTGTTCGCCGGCGAGCGGATCGTCCAGGCTGTGGTGGTTTAAGCCGGCCTGGCAGCATCATTCACCTGACGCGGCTCCCGCGCCTACCTCACACACTCCAGGAGTATCCCATGCTCGTTCAATCTTTGTCTGGCGCCTGGCAGTTCCGCCAGGCCGGAGAGATCAATTGGTTACCTGCGGCAGTACCCGGCAGCACCTACCTAGATCTGCTTGCCGCCGGCCTGATCCCCGATCCTTTCATCGGCCTTAATGAGAAACAAGTCCAATGGGTGGCCCATGAGGATTGGGAATACCGGCGGGAATTTAACCTCGATCCGAGTATGCTGGCGGGTGATACCGTTGAGCTGGTCGCCATGGGGCTGGACACCATCGCGGAGCTGTCCCTCAACGGCCAGCCCCTGGATGAAACGGACAATATGTTCCGCACCTATCGCTGGAACGTCAAGGATCGCCTGTCGCCAGGCGCCAACCTCCTCTCCATCCTTTTCCGCTCGCCTGTCCGTTACGTAGCCGGCCGCCAGAAGGCGCGCAAGCTGCCCGCCATGCTCAGCCCGGGCATCGCCCATATCCGCAAGGTGCAGAGCCATTTCGGCTGGGATTGGGGCCCGGTGCTCCCGGTCAGCGGCATCGGCGGCGAAATCCGCCTGGAAAGCTGGTCAACAGGGCGGATCGACGCGGTGCAGGTGCACCAGGCTCACGACGCGGGCACTGTAACGCTGTCTATCGACGCGACGCTGGTTCAGCCAGCGGCTCCAGATGCGACCGGATTGACCCTTGTGCTGGAGGTCAGAGGCCCGGATGAAAGCCCCGTAGCCCGGGCCCAGGGCCCGGTGCGCGCCGGATCCGCGCAGATCACCACCGCCATTTCCAATCCCCGCCTGTGGTGGCCGAATGGCCTGGGGGAACAGCCCCTTTACCGGCTTACACTCAGCCTGTATGCCGGGGATAGCTTGCTTGATCAGAGAAGCCTCCAGGTAGGGCTGCGCACTCTGGAACTACGCCAGGAACCGGATCAATGGGGCCAGGGGTTCACTTTTGTGGTGAACGGCACACCAATCTTCGCTAAAGGTGCGGATTGGATTCCCGCGGATTCCCTGGTCACCCGCTTCTCCGGCGAGCGCCTGGAGCACCTCATTGACAGCGCGGCTCAGGCCAACATGAACATGCTGCGTGTCTGGGGCGGCGGGTATTATGAGAGCGAATACTTCTATGACCTGTGCGACCGCTACGGCCTCCTGGTCTGGCAGGATTTTGGCTTCGCCTGCGCTCCTTACCCGCTGGATGAGCCTGGCTTTCTCAATAATGTGCGCCTGGAAGTGGTTGATGCTGTCCGGCGGCTGCGCCACCGGGCTTGCCTGGCGTTGTGGTGCGGCAACAATGAGATTGAAGTGATGTGGGGCTTATGGAAGCGTAATAAACCCCTGACCCGCGCCTACGAGCAATTCTTTCACCACACCTTGCCTGAAATTCTGAACGCCGAAGACCCGGACAGGCCGTACTGGCCCAGCTCCCCTTCCTCCGGCAGCTTTATGCAAGACACCAACGGCGACGCACGCGGCGATACCCACCTGTGGCAGGTATGGCACGGCCTCAAACCTCTGAAATGGTACCGCACCCGCTTCACCCGCTTTTGCAGCGAGTTTGGCCTGGAGTCGTTCCCTGCAATGGAAACCATCGCAGAGTATGCTGGCCCGAAGGACTATTCGTTGAGCTCCCCGGTCATGCTGCATCACCAGCGCTCCGCCGGCGGGAACGACAAGATGCTGTATTACCTGACCGAACGCTTTCGCATCCCGCGCGATTTTGCCGACCTGGTCACGCTGACTCAGGTGATGCAGGCGGAAGCCATGCGGATTGGGGTGGAGCACTGGCGCCGTAACCGCCCGCGCTGCAGCGGAGCCCTGTACTGGCAGTTGAACGACTGCTGGCCGGTCTCTTCCTGGGCCAGCATCGATTATCACGGCCGCTGGAAAGCCCTCCAGTACGCCGCGCGGCGTTTCAACGCCCCGGTTGCGCTCTCGCTGGAGGATGACGGCGACCGGGTGGGAATCTACGTGGCCAACGACCGGCCCACCCCCTGGCAGGGCGAGGTGCGCTGGTCGCTCGAGACGCTTAACGGCGACGCCATCTTATCGGGGCTGGCCCCGGTAAGCGCCCCACCCCTCCTGGCTGCCTGCGCTGGTGAGCTGGACTTCACCGCCGCGCTTCGCCAGCACGACCGGCGCGAGGTGGTCTTCATTGCCGAGCTCTGGCAGGGGGAGGCGCTTATCACCTGGCAGTTGAGCCCGTTTGCACCCGAAAAAGCCATGCACTTCCCAGAGCCGGGACTGGAGGCTCAGGTCAGCGTGGCGGAAAGCCAGTTGATCCTGACCCTATCGGAGATCGG
>JAJYIW010000076.1 GCA_021789855.1 Chloroflexota bacterium
AGGTACACCTGACAAAGGGCGCTTATTAATTTCGGATGATTGGCCAGCGAACGTTTACCCTTTGCGCAAGGATTTCACTGGCTTAAAAACTGGAACGGACGATTCTCCAGCGTCTTAACCCATTTACTGGGGATCCCTATTGGTTGAGGAAGGTGATGAAATGAGCGAAAAATCGGCTGTAGAAAAATTTATCGTCCCAATCGGCCCGCAGCATCCAGCCTTAAAAGAGCCGGGGCATTTTGAATTTACCGTGGATGGCGAAACGGTTACTCAGGCCTCTATCCGCCTGGGTTATGTCCATCGAGGAATTGAAAAAGCCGCCGAGAACCGCTCTTATATCCAGGATTTGTATCTCTTTGAACGCGTGTGTGGGATTTGCGCGCATATTCACGCAACCGCTTTTACCATTGGGGTTGAACATTTGGCAGGTGTAACCGTGCCCCCCCGCGCCAAGGCCATCCGCGTCATTTTCGCCGAAATGGAGCGAATTCATAGCCACCTGCTGTGGTTGGGGGTGTCCGCTCACGAAGCTGGCTTTGATACACTGTTTATGTACAGTTGGCGCGACCGTGAGATTATCATGGATCTGATGGAAAGTTTAAGTGGAAATCGCGTCCAACATTCGGCCAATGTCATCGGAGGTGTTAAATTTGACATCAACCAGGCCAACAATGATGCCATGCGTAAGAAGCTGGACCAGCTTGAAGAGCGGATTAATCATTACATGAATATCGTGACTACCGATGAGACCTTCCTGGTGCGGACTCGCGGCATCGGCACCATGACCCTGGAACAGGCGGAGTCTTTCGGGGCCACCGGCCCTACCGCCAGGGCTTCGGGAGTAAAACGGGACATCCGTGTGATCTCGCCTTACTGTGCGTACCAGGATTTTCCTGTGCATATGATCACAGCGGAAGCCGGCGACCTGGAAGCCCGCTTCGTTGTCAGGATGAAAGAGCTGATCGAATCGATCCACCTCATCCGCACCATCCTGGATAATTTACCCTCGGGTGAGCTCGAAACACGCGTGCCACGCAGAATACCACCGGGTGAAGCCATCAGCCGGGTAGAAGCCCCGCGGGGGGAACTGTTTTATTACATCAAAAGTAATGGCACCGATAAACCTGAACGCGTCAAAGTCCGGACCCCAAGCCTGAACAATTGGGCGCCCGTCATTCAAATTGCGGTGGGCCACAAGCTGGCCGATGTACCGATGATCATGTCTGGAATCGATCCCTGTTTTTCTTGCAATGACCGCATGATCACAATCGATCGGAAAGGGGAATTCCAAACCTGGAGCTGGGAAGACCTGAGGCTCTACGGTATCCGGTATTATGCTTCGGAAAAGTAAACTATGAATCCACTTTCTCCTATAATTACCCTGCTCATCTTTCCCGGCGGCCTATTTCTACTGGCTTTTGGGCTGGCCTACGAATGGGTCGATCGTAAAATGGTCGCCCAGCTCCAAAACCGGATTGGCCCGCGCTGGTTCCAACCGCTGGCCGATTTTCTAAAACTGCTGGCCAAAGAGGAAATTATCCCGGAAGGCGTGAATGCAGGCTTGTTTATCGGGCTACCCGTCGTGGCCTTAGCGGCTGCTTTAACCGCAGCCCTCTATGTGCCCATGGGAGGCTTAAAGCCGGCCTATAGTTTTGATGGTGATCTAATCGTCACCCTCTACCTGCTCAGTATGATGACGCTTTGCATCGGCCTGGCAGGGGCCAATACCACCGACCGGTTTTCATTAGTTGGCGCAACGCGGGCGTTAACCCAGCTATTCTCCTATGAAGCCCCGTTCTTACTGGCTTTATTAGGCCCGGCTATTCTCGCCGGGTCATGGAAAATTAGCACGATCGATGCCTATGCCCAATCGCATTGGTGGACCGTGATCGTCACACAACCCGTCGGGTTTGTGGTCGCCATCATCGGGCTCATGGGCAAGCTTGAACTGCCTCCTTTTGATGCACCGGAAGCCGAGTCAGAAATAGTCTCCGGGGCATTGACCGAATACAGCGGGCGTGGCTTTGCCTTATTCAAGATTGGCCGGGACATTGAGCTGGTGATCGGCCTGACCCTTATCGCGTCATTTTACCTCGGTGGACTGGCAAACCCGCTGGCTTTCCTGATTAAAACCCTGGCTTTACTCATTCTGACCGCCACCTTGCAAGCGCTCTTTGCCCGCTTGCGCATTGATCAGACCGTTGGGTTATGGTGGCGGATCGGCGCATTGCTTTCCTTGCTTCAACTCCTTGTTGTGATTGGTTTACAAATGATCGGAGTTAACTTATGAAAATCGGCGCCATGCTGAGTGATATCTCCCATTCACTCTTTAAAAAACCGGTCACCCAGCAATACCCCTATATCCGCCTGGAAGCTCCCGAGCGATACCGCGGCAAGCTCATTTTTGATCCCATGAAATGCACAGGCTGCCAGTTATGCGTCAAAGATTGTCCCTCTCTTGCCATTGATCTCATCACAGTGGATAAAGTGAATAGACACTATGCGATACGTTACCATGCCGATCGCTGTACTTTTTGCGGACAGTGCGTCGTCAACTGCCGCCCGAAATGCCTGAGCTTATCCAGTACTCAGTGGGAACTCGCATCGACCACCAAAGAGCCTTTCACGGTATTATATGGAAGAGACGAAGATATCGCCGCTCTCATGGCAACAGCAAGTCATGAGAATAGCGGCAACCCTGAAAATTGCTGACCCAACTAGCGCCTCTCCGAAACGGGTAGCCATCCTGGGCATTGGCAATTCGCTCAACGGGGATGATGGCGTGGGCGTCGAGCTGGCAGACCGCTTGATCGACCTGAATCGCACTCATCAGCCGGTCCATAACCTGGAAATTAACATTATTAACGGCGGCCCGGTACCTGAAAATTACACCGGCGCCCTGCGGAAGAGCCCGCCAGACCTGGTGCTGATGATCGATGCTGCCCAGATGAATGAAGCGCCCGGCAAGATCGGATGGATCAATGTCGGGGATTTATCCGGGTATAGCGCATCCACCCATGGGATGCCATTATCTTTATTAGCTAATTTTCTTATCCAGGAATATAATTGCCAGGTAGGCCTGATCGGTATCCAACCCGAACCAGGCGCCGTCGCATTAACCATCGATACGGCGTTATCCCCCGAGGTAGATAGGGCCGCATCGGAGATAGTTAAGTTTTTATCTTCCCTCTTTTGGGAGCCCACCTCTTGAGTTAAACTGGGCGAGATAACCAGGTGGCCAATCTTATTCGCCTAAGGCAAAATAATGATGCAAGCAGGAAATAAAGAAAAGCGCACGGCGGCATTGAGCTCCGTTGTCGCGGCTGTAGGATTGACCTCTTTCAAAATTGTGGTCGGCCTTCTCACCGGCAGCCTGGGGATCCTGGCAGAAGCAGCCCATTCCGGGCTGGACCTGGTTGCGGCGCTGGTTACATTCCTGGCTGTGCGCCTTTCAGGCAAACCTGCCGACGACGATCACCCGTATGGTCATGGGAAAATTGAAAATTTATCGGCTCTATTTGAAACCTTGCTCCTGCTGGGTACTTGTGTTTGGATTATTAATGAGGCAGTCCAGCGGTTATTTTTCAAAAGAGTTGAGATTGATGTGAGCATTTGGGCCTTTGTTGTCATGTTGACTTCGATAGCGATCGATTTCAGCCGGTCGCGCATTTTATATCGTGCTGCTCGTAAATATCATAGCCAGGCGCTAGAAGCCGATGCGCTACACTTTAGCACAGATATCTGGTCATCCACCGTCGTCATTGCGGGTTTATTAATGGTATGGGTATCCGAGATATACCCACCGCTCTACTTCCTCCGGCAGGCGGATGCCGTGGCCGCCCTGGGCGTAGCCATCATCGTGGTTTATGTCAGTATCCAATTGGGCGTACGGACAATCCAGGCCTTATTAGATACCGCTCCAGCCGGCCTGGCCGATAAAATAAAAACCGTGGTGGAATCTTTGCCCGGCGTGGCAGATTGCCACAATGTTCGCGTGCGCCATTCAGGGCCGTCCTATTTTATCGATGTCCACGTTCTTCTAGACGGGGAACAAACCTTGAATGAGGCGCATGCCCTGACCGAAACGATTGAGGATACCATCAAAAATATTCTCCCTGAGGCCGACGTCACCGTCCACCCTGAGCCTCTGGTTGTGGAAGCCATATCGGGAGATAATTTTTAAGCTCTGAAAAAAACCTCGGTTACTCGCTCAATTTCAGGGATAGACCCGCCAAAGCCTCTATCACTCCAATCACAGCCGAGTTATCGAGTTCTCCCATGCCTAAAGCCAGCATGGCCTCGAAAAGCTGGGCATTGATGGCAGTGGCCGGTAAGGGGACACCATATTGCCTGGCCGTCTCAATCACGATCGCCAGATCTTTGGCTTGCATTTTTGCTTTGAAACCTGGATTTCGATTGCCCTGGAATAACCGGGGAGGTTTGATGTCCAAGGTCCAGCATTGCGCTGCCCCCCCTCGGATAGCATTGACCACTTTCTGAGGATCAGCCCCGGCTTTTTGGGCAAAAACTAATAATTCGGCCATGGCCACCATTTGAGCGGCCACCATAATTTGATTAGCCGCCTTGGCGATCTGACCTGTTCCCGGCTCGCCGACATGCGTGATTGTTTTACCCATGGCATTGAAAACGGGCATTACCGTTTGTAATGCCGCACCGGGCCCACCCACCATGATTGTAAGGGTACCGTCTCTGGCGCCGACATCTCCGCCGCTCACCGGCGCATCCAGGCAAGCTACCCCTTTCGCTCCCAACACCTCGCTGACCCGGCGGGCGGTCGCGGGTTTTATCGTGGAGTTATCGACAAAAATCAGGCCGGCATGGGCTCCGTCAATGATTCCGCCGTCACCTAAGGCCACTTTTTCAACATCCGGGGAATCGGGCAGGTTGGTAAAGACGACGTCCACCTGCCGGGCCACTTCCGCCGGCGAGGAAGCTGCTGAGGCTCCCTCCAGGACCAGTTCGTCCACGGCTTTACGGCTGCGATTAAAGATCGTTAGTGGGAAACCCGCCTTCAAGATGTTCCTGGCGATCGATTTTCCCATGATGCCCAGGCCGATATAACCCACTCTCATCATTTTTGTGTACTCCTGCGGTAAAGTCCAGGCCGATTAAGATCGGTCCCGTTCATGCTCGGTGAAAATATAACCCTTCTGATAGGCCTTCAAGATCGCCTGGATGATCATCGGATCGAAATGCGTGCCGGCCTCCGAAAGTAATCTTTGACAGGCCTCTTCGACCGACATAGCCTGGCGATATTGGCGATCAGAAGTCATCGCGTCAAAAGCATCGGCTACGGCGACAATCCGTCCCATCAAAGATATTTGATCACCCTTCAAACCGTTGGGGTAACCACTTCCATCCAACCGCTCATGATGCTCAAGGATAGCAGAGGATTCTTCTTTTAACATCGGCACCGCGCCAATAATTTTTTCGCCCGTGGCTGGATGATCTTTCATCTTCTGATACTGGTTGGCGGTTAATTTCCCCTTTTTCTTCAAAATCCGGTCAGGAATCCAGATTTTCCCTATGTCGTGCAGCATGCTTCCAATCCGAATATGGTGGATCGTTTCAGCATCCAGGCCCAATTCTGTCGCAATGGCTACCGAAAATTCTGAGACTCGTTGAGAATGTCCTTGCGTATACGGATCTTTTTCATCGATAGCAGCCGTTAACGCCTTCAGCGCATCGACAAACAGATCGTTTGCCTCTTTATACATCTGCGCAATCTGGAACACCGTGGCAGCCTGGCTGGCAAAGGATTGCATCAACTTGATGTCAAAAGCATCGAATAGACCATCGCGCTTATTGATCGCCTCTAAACCGCCGATGATTTGTTCAAGGGACGAGCCGCGATTGGCGCCCAGGTTAATGGGATGGCTTTTCAAAGGCACGGCCAGGATCGAACGGGTATTAAAATTGACCTGAGAATCCACCCCTGTGTAATGGCGAATATCCGCTTTTGCATCGTTAACAATCACGGTCTCGCCAGTTTGCACCACGTAACCGATCACACCTTTTCCGGCGGGCACGCGCACCGCATGTTCCATTGACGTGTGTTCTTTGTTGGAAGAAAGCTGGAGTGTGACATCCCCGCTCTCTTTATCAATCAAAAAAAGTGAGCTGGCCTCAACATTTAATAAGTTACTGGCATCTTCTATGATCAATTGCAAGATTTTCGTCGGGTCCAGGGTGGATCCGATCCCGCCCATGATCCCGATAAGGCTTTCCAGGCGGCGGATCGTGTTCCTGCTTTCAAGCAAATACATTAACTTATCCAACTCAGGCGCCATGCGCCCGGCGACAAATTCCAGGAGATCCACCGGGAGCTGCTGGTAATTATAGAGTTGGATAACCCCTACCGGCCGGTTCTGGCAAAGAAGCGAGAGTGAAACCGCATTCCGGATGGAATGCCCAACAAACGTTTCCATGTCCAGGTGCCTGGGGTTTTGGGCATCCAGGGCTGAAAAATCAAAGGTGGTCAGGACTCTTTTGTTTTCCAGGCATTCGCCCGGAAAGCTGTCTGAAATATCAAGGTTTTTTCGGGTTAACTTGAGGCCGGATGCTTCCCCCTGATTCGATTGCACCACCAGTTGTTTAGAACTGGCATCTACCAGGAAAAAAATACCGGAACTGGCTTGAACCAGTTTCATGCAATAAGCCAGTGTCTTTTCGACCAGATCAAAGACTTCGGTGGTTTCGGCAATCTGGTTGGTATCAAGTAAGAACGCGTTTAGCGATTCCGGAATGACCATATCGGCCTGTTATCGAACCTTGTGGGTCTCGTTTATTTTTTATCCAAGACCTTATTTAAACCTTTCTGTGCGATCAACTTTCCGTGATTTCTACAGATAATAGCTTTACGGCGGGCGAATTAAGATTGCTTGGGTCACGTTCAGGGATGGAAAGTAAAACATCCACACCGGACGTCACATATCCAAAGACGCTGTGGTGGTTATCCAGCCAGGGGGTCGGAACATGGGTGATAAAGAATTGTGATCCATTGGTGTTCGGCCCGGCATTCGCCATCGATAAAACACCAGGGCGGTCATGTTTTAACGAAGGGAAAAACTCATCTTTGAATTGGTAACCCGGGCCGCCCCGCCCTGTACCAGTCGGATCTCCGCCCTGGGCCATGAAATTGGCTATCACCCGGTGAAAGATAGTGCCATCATAAAACCCTTGCCGGGCGAGAAAAACAAAATTGTTCACCGTCCGGGGAACTTTATCCGCGTGGAGGGCCACGACAATGTCACCCTTCTCCGTATGAAAAGTTGCCTGGTATTTCTTTTTTAAATCAATCCCCATTGCGGGTGGTTGAGGCCACTGCTTCGTTTGCGAGACCATAATCATCCTTTCAAACACAAATATTTCAAGCACATCAGACGCTTGACCGGTGACTTCTCACATTCTAACACATTCTTTAGAATAGCCGACCTATCCGCGTTGGTTCCTGGTTTCGGTGGTAATTTGGAATTCCCCACACTGGCTTGACGAGGACTGCATTCATATCATAAAGAGAATGTAAAACGATGGATGGGACAAGACTTCCGCTAAATGCCACCATCAAACCATAAACCAATCCCATGATTAAATTTCCAAAAAGCCCTAACATGGATATTCCTGACCACCAGGCGCGGTTCTTTTTCGCACTCAACCGATATTGGTAGTAGTGGCCGGCAGTATACAGCAAAGTGGATAGGACGATCAAGCTCCAAACCGGTAAAACAGGGAAGATCACCCTTAAGTAGAACCACAAAAACCCCCTGTAAACCAATTCTTCACCGAGCCCTGCGCTGAAAGCCATGAACGTGTAGACCATTCTTTCACTTTGATTCGTGGGTAATATCGAAGGCGTCAGGCTGGTAACGGCGAGGAATGGCCGGCTTAGCTTATCCCAATAAACCAGCAATAAGAGGCCGATCACGGCGGCAACCAGCACCGCGAGTAATAACCCCAGGGCCTTGCTGTTAAGAGAACCGATCCATACAATCGCAGAACCAGGATGGATGGTCAAACCAATAGTGGCGATCAAGCCAATCAGGATCCAATGAATAGATATCTTCTGGAAATAATAATCGATCCTGGCCCTGGGTTGAAAATACAAATTGATAATGAAGGTACGGTATAACCAACCTGCGATATAGGGTTCCCCCAGCAGAACATAAAAAAATAACAAATGGAGTAAACAATTCGAACAGTTGCTCATGCCTGGGATTATTCTAGCTTAAACAAGGGGCAAAAAATCGATTTACAGGTCAATTACCCCCTCAACCTATCAAAACTGATAAGTAAAATCAATCCATTATTGGCATTGTTTCGAGGTAGCAGGGCTGGAGCCCGTGGAATGGAGCCTGATGAAAATCAGCGGGAGGCTAATAGGTTTTGATAAACGGCAGCGATTTTTTCAGCAATTCGTACCCATGAGTAATCCTTCGCTACCACCGCAGCCTGCTCGCCCATCTTCATCCGCAAGGCATCATCTCGGATTAAAGTGCTCAAGCGGTCGCTCAATAGATTTGGATTGCCATCGGGAACAACATATCCCGTAATGCCATCCTGGACCAGGAAGGCCAGTCCTCCCACCTGTGAGGCCACCACCGGCGTACCACAGGCCATCGCTTCCAGCGCTACCATCCCAAACGATTCATAATGGGATGGCATGACCAGGACATCGGCGGCAGAATAATAATAAGGTAGGGTATCCTGGCCCTTTTTCCCCAGGAAAATGATGACATCCTTCATCCCCAGCTCATGGCAGAGGGCCTGTAAACGCGCCATCTCCCTGGACATCTTCTTTGGGCTGGTATCTGGATCGCCGCCGATGATGGTCAGGATGTGAGGGCAATCCGAATCTTTACAATTCTGGCGAAGCACGGCCATAGCCCTGATCAGCGTATCGACCCCCTTGAGAGGCTCAATCCGGCCCACGTATAAAATCATGCGCTCGTTAGGGGACATATTAATCGCTGATCGCGCCTCGTCGGGAGGAATGGGATAGAAATGAATGGTATCAACCCCAGGAGGAATCACGGATATTTTCTGCGTATCCGCCCTATAAAGAAATTCGAGTTGAGATTGTTCAGCCAGGGTCGACGCGATAATCCTATCGGCGGCGCTCAACACCTGTTTTTCCCCATCGATTCGATAATCCCCTTCCATTTCCTCCTTACTCATAGCGATCCGGTTTTTCATCAAGCCCAGGGTGTGGTATATGTGAACCAGCGGGACTCCCCAGTCATTTTTGAGCGAGCCTCCTGCTACCCCAGACATCCAATAATGAGAGTGGATCAGATCGTAATGGATACCTTTTTGCGCCGCGAAAGTTTTGATCCCCTCTGTGAAATCAGGGATATATTGGGTCAATTCAATTTTCGGCAGGGGATATTCAGGCCCTGCCGGAATATGGACGATGCGGTTACCAAACCCTAAGTCATGCAGTACATGGGGGACATGTTCATCTTGAGATCGAGTAAATACATCCACATGGATGCCCATCGCGCCTAGCTGGCGGGTTAATTCGCGCACATATACATTCATTCCGCCGGTGTCCTTACCTCCCAGGACTGCCAGCGGGCAGGTATGGTAAGAGAGCATCGCTATATTCATTAAAATTTCCTCCAGTAGCCTTGCCATTCAAAAAGCAGGTCTGGTATAATTCAGCCCGTGCCACCATAGCTCAGCTGGTAGAGCGGGCGTTTCGTAAACGTCAGGTCAACAGTTCGATCCTGTTTGGTGGCTTCTTTATTTTAACGCAAAAGCTTAAATCAGTAAGAGCCAGTCTTTTTTGACTGGCCCTTACTTTAGGAGGAGAAGAGAAGAAATTTGCCCTTACGCTCACCATCATACCACCCCGACCGCTTCATTGCTTGACGCCCCCTCAATGGTCACCCTACGTTTATCCGACGAACCTTTGTCCCGAAAAAGTCACTTGGCTGTATAATTCGATAATGAACAGCCATCCCACACCGCTCGTGATCGGAATTGCTGGCGGTACCGGTTCGGGGAAAACTACCGTTGCGCAGACTATTTTAAAACACGTGGGAAGGCATCGCATTGCTTATCTTCCCCACGATGCGTATTACAAAGATTTGGACGGTATGCCGTTCGAAGAACGGGTCAAGATCAATTTTGACCACCCTGACTCCCTTGAAACGGAGCTATTAATCAGCCATATCCAGACCCTGAAGCAATGGAAAACCATTGAGCTCCCGGTCTACGATTTCACTACCCATACCCGCACCGAGCGCACAATTCATGTGGAGCCTCAAAGGGTCATCCTGGTCGAAGGGATTTTGATCTTCGCAGAGCCGCAGCTCAGAGAATTATTTGATGTCAAAATTTTTGTGGATACGGATGCCGATATCCGTTTCATCCGCAGGCTCCAGCGGGACATCTCTGAACGGGGCCGGACGACCGAGTCGGTCGTTCGCCAATACCTGGAGACGGTCAGGCCAATGCACCTCGAGTTTGTCGAAGCATCCAAGCGATATGCCGATGTGATCATTCCCGAAGGGGGCCTCAACATGGTTGCGATGGATATGGTCACCGCCAGAATCGAAAATATGCTCAACCCAAAGGAAAAATAACCATGCAACCCAATGACGCCATCGACAGGTACATCGATAACCATCTTGATGCCAGCATCGCCGAGCTCACCCGCCTGTGCGCACAGCCCAGCGTGTCGGCTCAAAATTGGGGTTTACAGGAATGCGCTTCGTTAGTCGGCGACATGTTGTCTCAAAGGGAATTTAAGGTCGACATCATACCAACGGCCGGTGCACCTGTGGTGTATGCCGAGAGACAGGGCGCTTCAGCGAAAACGTTGTTATTTTATAATCATTATGATGTGCAGCCAGCGGAACCACTGAACTTATGGGAAACCCCTCCTTTTGAACCCAGCCGGCGGGATGGTAAGCTGTACGGGCGAGGCGTCAATGACGATAAAGGCCACTTTACCAGCCGGTTGTATGCCCTTGACGCCCTCCTGGCGGAAAATGAGAATCTCCCCTGCAATATTAAGTTTATCCTCGAAGGAGAAGAGGAAATCAGTAGCCCCCACCTGCATGAGTTTATGAAGGAGCATTACCAGCTCTTAAAATCAGACGCATGTATCTGGGAATCGGGCGGGGTGGATTTCCATGACGCCCCTCAACAAGCCCTGGGCATGCGAGGAATCTGCTATGTTGAATTGAGCGTTAAAACAGCTAACCAGGACGTCCATTCTGGGCTGGGTGGTTCTATCTTTCCCAATGCGGCCTGGCGGTTGATCTGGGCGCTCAATACTCTCAAGGATCAGGACGAGAATATTTTGATTCCAGGCTTTTACGACAGGGTAAAAGCACCCAATGCCCAACAGGTCGCATTATTATCGGCCTTACCTGATCCGGCTGAGGAATATAAAAAACGATATGGTATCCAGCATTTCTTGAAGGGGATGCAGGGGGGTCTCGAATTTCGCCAGGCGGCTGTGTTTGAACCCACCTGCACCATCTGCGGCCTGACCTCTGGTTACCAGGGCGCCGGCACCAAGACGGTATTACCCGCCCGCGCCAGCGCCAAGATCGATTTTCGCCTCGTCCCCGACCAAACCCCAGAAGAGGTTTTTGATTTGCTGACCGCCCACCTGGCACGCCAGGGTTTTAATGATATCAATGTGCAATTATTGGGGGGCGGACGGCCAGCCGTGACGGATCCCGATGATCCATTTGTCAAGCTGGTCATCGATACCGCCCTTGACGTTTATGACCAGCCTATGGTCGTTGAACCCATGATTGGGGGCTCTGGCCCCAATGCAATCTTCAAACAGTATTTAGGGGTGCCCATCGTCTCTGCGGGAATCGGGCACCCTGGGTCACAGGCGCATGCACCCAATGAAAATATTCGCCTGGACCTGTATTTGAAGGGCACCAAGCACGTAGCTCATATCATCAAGGCATTCAGCGAAAGTTAATTTCCAGGGTGCCATCCCCCGGCGCCGCCAATCACCTGGTTAAAACAACGATGGAAAAGCTCAGACAAAACTCTCTCCAGTTGCTGGGTTTAGCCCTCACCGATCGCCAGATCTCAGCCCTGCAAATCTACGAGAGGGAGTTGCTTGACTGGAACACCCGCATGAATTTAACGGCTATCCGAGATCCTGACTCGATCCGGACCAAGCATTTCCTGGATTCGTTTTCATGCCTCCTGGCGTTGAGGGATCTCCCGCCAAAGAAATTAATTGATATTGGCACCGGAGCCGGTTTTCCAGGTATTCCCCTGAAAATTATTTTGCCCAAACTCCACCTGACGCTGGTTGAATCGGTTGAAAAAAAAGCCCATTTTTGCTCCCACATCGTGGAAAAATTAGGATTGGATGGCGTTACGGTGCTGGTGGCTCGCGCTGAAGAATTGGGACAACTACAAGAACACCGCCAGAAATATGACTGGGCCGTGGCGCGATCCGTAGCGAACCTTCCGGTACTGGTTGAATATCTTCTTCCACTCGTCAGGGTAGGCGGCCGGGCCCTGGCTCAAAAAGGGGAAAATGCGCCCATGGAAGCCCATACAGCGGAAAATGCGATGAAACTTCTGGGAGGACAATTGCGCCAGTTGGTGCCCGTGGCCCTACCAGGAGTTGCCGAAGAACGATTTCTAATCATCATCGATAAAATTGCTGCGACCCCTCAGCCTTATCCTCGCAGGACAGGTGTCCCGGCCAAAAAGCCGCTCTGAGCAGGAAGCCGAATTTTGGAGGAAAACAATACCCAAAAA
>JAJYIW010000077.1 GCA_021789855.1 Chloroflexota bacterium
TATCCGGTGATATTTTAAGCTTTCCATCGGTCACCTCATTATTACAATCCAGGTTGAGAAGGTCTGGCTGCCTTTTGGGGAAATTTCAGAGCCGCCAGTTTTGAACAGGTTCCTATTTAGCAATGAGGCCAACCTTTCGGTTGGCCTCATTGTGAATTCACTCACCTGAGGTGGTTTCACCCAGCGCCCAACGGGCAAAACGTCGTACCACAATATTCTCGCCCAGGCTGGCGACTGCCTGGTTAATCAATGCCTGGACCGTCAGGGTTTCATCCCGGACATAAGCCTGGCGTAGCAGTACATTTTCATCTTTAAACTTGGTCATGTAGCCTTCTACAATGCGGGAGATGACAGCATCCGGTTTCCCTTCAGCCTTAGCTTTCGCCGTTGCATCCTGTTTTATATTTTCAAGAACATCCTCAGGGATGTCCTCATCACGGATGAAATGGGGATCAGCCGCAGCGATCTGCAGGACAAGCTCATGCGCCAGGGTTCGGAACGTTTCCGAGCGGCCTACAAAATCCGTTTCGCTGTTCAACTCCAGCATGACGCCTACCCGGCCATTGCCGTGTGAATACAGCTCGATCGTGCCTTCCGAGGCCTGCCGTCCGGCTCGTTTTGCCGCAGTAGCCAGGCCTTTCTCGCGTAAAAACTCCAAGGCTTTCTCATAATCGCCATTGGCCTGTTCCAGCGCCTTGCGACAATCGAGAACACCGGCTCCGGTGGCCTCGCGTAATTGTTTAATTTGTTCTACTGTAATTGCCATGCGTCATACCTCACGACTCTTGTTCTTCCGTCCCAGTCCCAGTCGCAACTTCTCCAACTTCTTCTTCGTGGCGCCCGGGGGCCAGTTTAGCCAGGGTGGCCTCGCCGAGTAAATCTTTCTCCTCCAGCTCAACTTCCGCATCCAGGCTGGAGCGAACAGGGACGGAATCAACGGGCTGAGCAACTTCTGGAGCTTCCTCAACGATCTCTTCTTTGCGCATCGCCTTACCTTCCACGACTGCATCGGCAATCTTGCCTACGAGAAGCTTGATTGCCCGGATGGCGTCATCATTGGAAGGAATGACATAATCCACGCCGCGTGGATCACAATTCGTATCCACCAGCGCCACCACCGGCACATGGGTCAGGTTGGCCTCGTGGACGGCGGTCTCTTCGCGGCTAACATCCACAATAAAGGCCAGGTCGGGCAGGTGCTTCATCGTGCGCACACCACTCAACCGGATCGTCAGGCGGTTGATCTCGCGCTCGATCAACAGGCCTTCTTTTTTCGTCAGGCGGTTAATTTCGCCGCTATCGCGCAGGTGCTCAAGTCGCTCAAGCTCATTGATCCGCTGGTAGATAGTGACCCAGTTGGTTAGCATGCCACCCAGCCAACGTTCAACCACGTAGGGCATGCCGCAACGAATAGCTTCATCTCGAATAGTTTCCTGGGCCTGGCGCTTGGTGCCAATGAAGAGGATCGTCCCGCCCTGGGCCACGGTATCGCGCACCAGGTTATATGCGGAATTGAGCGCCTTGACCGTTTGTTGCAGGTCGATGATATGGATACCATTGCGCTCGGTGAAAATATACGGGCGCATCTGGGGGTGCCACTTGTTCGTCCGGTGGCCAAAATGTACGCCGCTCTCGAGGAGGGCTTTCATAGATACAACGGTTGCCATTCAAAAATCTCCTTTTTGCGTTTTTCCTCCGCCACCTTCATCTTTGCCCACGACCGGTAGAAATCCCTCCTACCGGCACGCCTGGGCAAATCGGGCAGCGTGTGATTTGGTGGATAACTTTCGCTCCCTGGCGAAAGCGCGACAAGTATATCACAGAACCTTAAGAATGAGTCGAGCCAAATTGGCTCTTCAGGAACTTTCGCAATGCCCCGCCATTCAACGCCCAATCCTGAATGGCCAAAAAGCCAAACTATTTCCTTTACGGTTATGCCCGGGCATGGTATAATCCTCCCCCGCGCTAAAAGCGAACCGTCTTTGCGTTGTAAGGATAAAGAATAATAAATTAGCAAGGAATAATGATCATGAGCGACCTTCTCAAGTCAGTTGAGGCCCCTGAAAACCCGAATATCCCGCCTTTACGACCCGGCGATGCCGTCAGTGTGCACGTCAAAATCAAGGAAGGCAATCGTGAGCGCATCCAGGAATTTAAAGGTACCGTCCTTTACGTGCGTGACACAGGCAACAATGCAACGTTTACTGTACGCCGCATTGCCAGTAATGGCGTGGGGGTCGAGCGCACCTTCTTGCTGCGCTCCCCGCGCATCGAAAAAGTCCAGGTCGAACGCCATAACGTCGTCCGCCGGGCGCGCATGTACTTCCTGCGAAGCCGCACGGGGAAAAGCGCTCGCCTCAAGCAGCGTTTTTAAGCGGTTAACGGCCCAATGATAGAATTCAGGGTGCAGCCCAGACGGGCTGCGCCCTTTTTACGGTTTTTACCTGCCAGGTGATTTTATGAACGCTCCTTTGATTGGCATCACGACCGCCCGATTATTAACCGACCGAGACAAAGTTCTCATCAAAATGAACGAGGCCTACGTCCAATCGGTGGTGGATGCTGGTGGAATACCGGTGTTAATCCCGACCGGCATTCCCCCCTCCACCTGGGATGGCATTCTGTCTCACCTGAGCGGAGTGCTGATCACGGGCGGCGGCGATATCGATCCCGCGCTGTTTCATGGCGAGGCGCACCCCGCCGTCTACGGCATCGACGCAGCCCGCGACGAGATTGAAATAGCCCTGGTGCAAAAATGCGTGGCTTCTGAGAGGCCCTTATTAGGCATTTGCCGCGGCATTCAGGTGATCAATGTCGCCCTGGGCGGCACGCTGTATACCGACATCGCTGGCCTCAAACCGGGAGCCATCAAACATGACTGGTTCCCTGATTGGCCGCGCGATTACCTCTCTCACGAGGTGGCGCTGGAAAAAGATAGCCGGCTGGTGGATTACATGGGCCTCGACCGGGCCAATGGATGGAAATCCATCCAGGTCAACAGCATGCACCACCAGGGGCTGCGCGACCTGGCTCCCAGGCTCAAAGCGGTGGGCCACGCCCCGGACGGACTGATCGAAGCCGTTGAGCTGCCCGGCCACCCGTTTGGATTAGGGGTCCAATGGCACCCCGAATGCCTGCCAGAGGCGCTCCCGATGCAGAGCCTGTTCCACAGCTTCATTGACGCGGCCAGGGCTTTTGCCGGGCAACACGCATGACTCTCCAGCCCTCAGGCAGCCTGACCCCAGATCAGCCTATTGGCATCTTTGATTCGGGCGTCGGCGGCCTGTCTGTGTTGCGCTCCCTCCGCCAAACACTTCCTTTTGAATCGATCCTCTACCTGGCAGACCAGGCTCACGTTCCTTACGGGCCCCGCCCACTGGAAGAAGTGCGCGCCTTTTCAGCCAGCATCACCCGTTTCTTGCTGGCCCAGGGCGCCAAGCTGATCGTCGTAGCCTGCAATGCGGCCTCTGCCGCAGCTTTGCACTACCTGCGTCAGGAGTTTCCCGCCATCCAATTTGTCGGCATGGAACCAGCCGTCAAGCCAGCAGCAGAAACGACGCAAACCAACCATGTGGGAGTGCTGGCCACGCCTGCCACGCTCCAGGGCAGCCTGTACGCTTCCGTCGTCGAGCGTTTCGCTCACGGCGTCGTGATCCATGAGGACCCCTGCCCAGGCCTGGTAGAGCAAATCGAAAAAGGCGCCCTGGATCAACCCGAGACTCGCGCCATCCTGGAACGCGCCTTACAGCCCATGCTCGCGGCTCAAATCGATACCATTGTGCTGGGCTGCACCCATTACCCGTTTGTCATTCCCATGATCCGGTCGATCTGCGGGCAAGGGGTGCGGGTGATCGACCCCGCTCCAGCCGTGGCCCGCCAGGCTGCCCGCCTGCTAGAGGCCTCTGGATTGGCAGCCCCTGGGCCTCACCCGGGCACGGTGCAATATTTTACCAGCGGATCGGCTGGTGAACTGGCCAGAATCCTGCAAAGTTGGCTGGGCGTGCAGGCCAACGTCACCGCGCTGGCCTGGAATGCCCTTCATCTCGAGCCAGCCTGAGCCCTTCAGCTTCCCATGACCTGGTCAGCCGGCTTTACCCCCAGCTCTGGGGCTGTGACATGGATGCCCTCAAACGCTTTGAAGGTGAGATCAGGCATTGTCTTCCCCTGAGAAACCCTGTACCGGGTGAATATTCCCAAATAGCTATCCACAATCCTGTCATCCCAGGCCAGCCCACATTTTTCAGCGGCGGCCCGAATCGCAGATGGCTCGGATCCTTCCACTTCAACAAAATCTCCATACGGCAATTCATCCAGGGTAATCTTCTGGCCATCCAGCAGGTAAGTGCTGCGGTATTTTTCATAGGTCGCAGCCACCTGGTAACCCAGGGCTTCCAGGAGGTGGCGGGCCGCCGTCAGGTCGCTCACGGTGAACTCGATCTCCTGGCGCACGCCTACGCCCTCCTGCATCTGGCCCGGCCCCTTGTAGGTCATCACGGCCTGCGCGTCCTGGCGCAAGCGTAACACTCGCCCCGCAAGCGTCAGGGCATGGTTAACCGTGTCAAAACGCAGGTTGAGCTCGAAAGTCCTGGCCTGAACCAGGACGGCGCCCAGCGCCCCCAGGCGGTGTTCCAGGTCTGCCAGCTTATCCAGGTAAAACTTAACTTCCAATTCTTTTTCACCAGAGCTCATATTTTTCCCTTAGTACCGGTTTTCCGGTCGATAAATATTTTCGTTCCCCGGCGGGTTAAGACCCACCAGACCAGTAAGAACCAGGCAATGCACAGCCCGGCAATAAACGGCCAGTTTTCCCGGCTTTCGGGCGCCTGAACGGCGAAAAGCCAATTCAACCAGTAAAGGGTGGGGTAAACCGCCGCTGCAATCCAGGTAGCCCGCATGACCCACCCCCTGCCTTGCCACAGGCCCCACACGGCAGGTAACCCAACCAGGCCCCACACCAGGCCGCTCAGGCCCAAAAAAATCGGCAAGCCAGCGCTGGCATATTGATCGATGAACGCCGCGTTTTGAATCGCCTGCTCCATGCGTACCCACCCCAGGATTGACAGCAAAAGAAAGATTGCCGCCAGCAGCTTCACCAGGAAGGGCCGAGAAGGGGAGGGCGTATCACCCACAGGAGAAGGCTGATTCATCGAAGGGTCATTTCCCATAAATGCACGTGAGCCGGCTCGCCATCATAAATGCTCTTAACCTCCAGGTGCATGAGTGTTACCGGGTAAATGCCGCCAAAATCGATTGAGGCATTTTTATTCTCCGGGGTCTGGGCGAAAGTCTGGTCATAGACCATGGGCTGGCCATTACCAGGCATCTGCAAGCTCACTTTAACTTCCGTGGCAGTTCCACCCACCCGCAGGGTGATCCCTCGCAGGGAGCGCGGCTGAGGAAACGATAGTTCAACCACCATCGGGTTGGCCTCGAGCGTCCGGGCGAGGGTATCCGGATTCCCATCGAAGAGATTGGTAATCGACCCCATGTCCAGCATCGAATAACGCACAACCGCCGGCCTGCCCGCAACGACCACATCTTGAGAGATCAATGCCCGCCGGGCTTCTTTTTCCGCCGCCAGGATGGCATCAATTTGATCCACATACCTGAATCGCAGGAAATAAAAACCGGGCGAGCCATCCGGGTACGCCATGACCTTTTCAATCTTCACGTCCGTGAATTTCTTTGAGTCAAGCATGCGTTGATACTCTTCCGGCGTCAGGATAAACAGGGTGTTGGCGTCCAACGGCTTATGTTCAAAAATATACCCATCAATGCCTCCCAGGGAAGCGTTGGAATTATCGGGTAGAAAAAAACGCGCCACCACATCCGTTCCGTTCGCCCAGGTGGGCGTCAGGATAATTTTGGTATCGGGAGAGCGGACAAGGTAAGCTTTGATCTCGCCAAAGACCTGTGAAGCGCCATATTGCATCCCGCTTAAGCCGTAATGGGTGTACCAGGTAGGGCCATTGACCAGTGCATCCCTGAGCATAAAGATATTATACCCGGTCAGCAGGCCAAAGAGCCCCACCGACAGGACTACGCTTGACCAGGCGCGCTGAATCAGCCACTCCAACACAATGGATAGGCCCAGGGTAATCAAGATAGCCAGCGGGATGACCATCACCAGCGCCCGGGTAATCCCAAGCTGCACCAGGGCTGCCCCGCTTGGCGCAGCCAGCAGGGCTATTATCACGGCGCGGTGGGCAGAAGAACGGAAATGCTTCAGGCAGCTGCCCAGGCCAATAAGCGCGAACGGGAAGGTAAACCATGATAGATGACCGTACCCCTTCATCAGGTGCCTGGACAAATCAACCGTGTTGGGTAAAAACCAGTAGGCAGGGTTGAGCCCTTTGAGGTATTCCAGGGTAAAACGCTGGACCTTTCCCAGCAGAGAGATGTCACTGATAAGATAGGAGCCAAGCAGCGCAAGATGCTGGTAATTGGCACTGCCACGGGTCAGGATAAAGCGGATATAAGGTAACGCCAACAGGAGCAGCACCCCGCCGCCGATCAGGCCCGTACGCCAGTTTTTCAAATGAAAACGGATGTCCGAAATGAACAACAAGACCCCACTCACCAGCATAACCATCTGCCCCGGGCTGTAGGTATAAAAAGTCAATGCGCCAAAGACCAGAGCGATGTACAGATAACCAGGCGCCCGCCGGTAACGGTAAAGCAGGTAAAAAAACAAGAAAGCTGCATAAAAAGAAACCATGAGACTGGTTTCGAAAGCAGTACGTGAATGGAGGAACCAGGCCGGTATCACGGATAGAACCAATGCCCCAGCCCACCAAAAACGGATGTTAAAGATCCCGCGCAAAGCCAGGCTGACTGAGATAGCTGCGATCAGGGTCGCCAGGGCAGCGGTTCCGCGGGTCACCCACACTGATTTCCCCGCTATCAGGTAAGGGATGATCTGCAGGTAAACCGATGGGCCCAGGTTGTACTGGCCTCCATTGATAAAAAAGGTGGGGAACAGATCACCGTCGTAATTATGAAAGTGGTCACGAACAAAATCAGCCGCCAGCA
The DNA here is from genome assembly GCA_021789855.1 of Chloroflexota bacterium. Taxonomy (GTDB): domain Bacteria; phylum Chloroflexota; class Anaerolineae; order Anaerolineales; family Anaerolineaceae; genus JAJYIW01. Next base: position 7,033 of record JAJYIW010000077.1, read on the forward strand.
CCGTATTGACGGCCTCATCCGTGAAAAAGTAAATGGGAAAATTAACCAACCCGACCAGGCGTGTGCTGAGGTAGGTCAGGAGCGACAGGCCAAACAACGGAGTCCCCAGCTTCTCAGCAGCCATTCTATGATTATAGCATGGCGCGTTTTTTCACTTACCTCTTAACAAAACCGTTAACCGCCCGGCTTATAAGCCTGGCCCTGGCTTGACATATCCCGAATCTTGTATATACTGACAGAAAAGCTCGGCTGCCTGGCAAACCCTGAAGGATCAAAAGATCCAACCTCCTGGCTGGATAAACCCCATGAAAATTTCATTCTTAGATGTTCTGTCCTTCCTGTTGATCGCCGGCATATGTGTCATCGGCGCATTTGTACTGATCGTCTACACCAACCCTTATTCCGTAATCAACCCGTTTCCCCCGCCTCCGATTCCTCCCACGGTAGCCATCCCAACGGAGACGCCCAGCCCGATGGTCTTCCCAGATACCTGGACGCCCGTCCCATCTCAGCCTTTGGTGCCCTATTCACGGATTTCCTCAACACCGGTGCCCACCATTACATTATTTGTCGTCGCATCTTTCACTACCACCCATACGCCCACCAACACCCCCACCAAAACGCCCACGATCACTCGCACACCCACCGCTACCCGGACACGCACTCCGACGAAGGTGCCGACCAGCACGCCCATGCCCACGTATACGCCCTTGCCCACGTATACCATTCCACCCACCAATACATTGCCACCTGCCAGTTGACCCGGGCACGAAGGGATCATCAGACCGCCTGCCCAGGGCAAATCCGTTATAATCAAACCAAGGACTATGACCGAAGAAATTACTCCTGAACTCTTTGACCATTTAGTTGAACTGGCTGCTCTGGAGTTGGATCCAACCCAGAGCAGTTATTTACGCCAGGAACTTAATCGCCAGCTCCAATCCATCCATGAGTTGGAAGCGATTCCCCTGGATACTACCGTTCCACCGGCTCTGCACGGCGTCTCTTACCCGTTAAGCCTCAGCCAGCCGCCACGAGATGACACGTGGCAGCCTTACCCTCATCCTGAAGATATTCTAGCCCAGGCGCCGGATGTCGAGGACAGGTACATCATCGTTCCAGATATCCCTCACACTCAACTGGATTAAGCCATGGAACTTTGCGATTACCCTGCTGAGCAAATCAGCGCCCTGGTTCACCAGCGCCGGGTTAGCGCCGCCGAGGTTCTGGATGCCACCCTTCAGCGGATCGAACAGGTCGACGGAAAGCCTGGAAGCCTGGAGCCTGGCGACCTGACAGCGGAAGACCGCCAGCGAGTGCACGCTTTCATCACCCTCACTCGCGAGCGTGCTCGCGCCCAGGCAGCCGAGATCGACCGGCGCATTGCCGCCGGGGAGGACCCCGGCCCGCTAGCCGGGGTGCCGTTCACGGTGAAGGATATCTTTTGCGTCCAAGACACCCCCTCCACTGCCGGATCGCGCATCCTGGCCAATTTCACTGCGCCCTACACGGCTACCCCCGTGGAACGCATGGAAGCCGCTGGAGCCGTCATGGTAGGAAAAGTCAATCTGGATGAATTCACCTATGGCTCATCAAACGAATCGTCGGCCTTCCAACCCAGCCCGCGCAACCCGTGGGATCTGACCCGCGTACCAGGTGGATCGTCGGGCGGAAGCGCTGCTTCGGTCGCCGCAGGGGAAGCTGCCCTCTCGTTAGGCACCGATACCGCCGGATCGATCCGCCAGCCTGCCGCCTTTTGCGGCGTGGTGGGCATGAAACCCACTTACGGGCGCGTCTCCCGCTATGGATTGATCGCTTTCGCCTCCTCCCTGGACTGCCCTGGCCCGGTCGCACGCAACGTGCGAGATGCCGCGATCATGTTCCAGGTGATCGCCGGGCCAGACACCCGGGATAGCACATCCGCCCGCCTGCCCATACCGGCACTCGACGGACTGGAAAAAGACGTTCGCGGCCTGCGCATCGGCCTTTCACCGGATTATTTTCGCATCACCTTCCCCAATGCGGAAACTGGAGAATTTGACCAACAGTCCATCTCAAGCGAGATCGAATCCAGCGTGCGGCATGCCGCTGATCTGCTGGCAAAACAAGGAGCCGAGATCATCGAGCATGTCCCCATGCCGAACACTCGCTATGGCATTCCGGCCTATTTTGTCATCAGCCGGGTCGAAGCTGCGTCTAACCTGCACCGCTACGACGGGGTCAAGTATGGCTACCGTACCCCCGATAGGGTGGATGATCTACGGGCGATGTACCGCCGCACCCGCGCACAAGGCTTCGGGCTACAACCCAAGCTACGCATCTTGATGGGCATGTACGTCAGCGCCGCCCAATACAGCGAGCAGTACTACCTGCGCGCCCTGCGCGTGCGCAGCCTGATCCGGCGTGACTTCGAGCAGGCCTTTGACCCCCAGGGCCCTTACCGCCTGGATGCCCTGCTTACCCCCACCACGCCGACAACAGCCTTCCCCATGGGCGCCGTTTACGGCAACTCGGTTTTGATGCAATACGCCGATCAATTGACCGTACCGGCCAACCATGCCGGCGTCCCCGGACTGTCGCTGACCGGAGGGCTGGACCAGGAAGGCCTGCCTATCGGCATCCAGCTCCTGGGGCCGGATTACCGTGAGGCTGTGCTGTTGCAAATCGCCCGCAGCTACGAGATGGCTACCGAGGGCGAGCCATGGCGCAAAATTAAGCCTCAAATCAGTCAACTATTAAACAGACAGAATCCCATCAGGAAAACGTATGACTGAATACGAAGCCATCATCGGCCTGGAAACCCATATCCAGCTCAATACCGCAACCAAGATATTCTGCGGATGCAAGGCCGATTCGTGGTTTGATCCTCCGAACACCAACATCTGCCCGGTGTGCACCGGGCTGCCTGGCATTTTGCCGGTCTTGAACCGGGAGGTGGTAGAGAAAGCCGTGATCCTGGCGGCCGCCATGCACGCCGAAATCCGCCAGACCTCTTTTTTTGACCGGAAGAACTACTTTTACCCCGATCTCCCCAAGGGCTACCAGATCTCGCAGTATGACCAGTCGCTGGCCAGGGGTGGTTACCTGGACCTGCCGGTGCCGACGCCGGATCACCAGACCTACATCCGCCACGTCTCTATTTGGAAGCTGCACATGGAAGAAGATGCTGGCAAGACCAAAAATGAGAATGGGCGACGCCTGATCGACTTCAACCGCTGCGGCGTCCCATTAGTTGAGATGGTCACCGGCCCGGATTTGCGCACTGCGGACGAGGCCGCCCAATACCTGACTCGCCTGCGCCAGCTTTTACGCTGGCTTGGAATTTCGGAAGCCGATATGGAAAAGGGCCACCTGCGTTGTGACGCCAATGTCTCCATCCGCCCGGCGGGAGCTACCCACCTCAACCCTAAAACCGAAATAAAAAACGTCAATTCCATCGAAGCGGTCCGCGACGCCATCCAGAAAGAGGTCGAGCGGCAGATTCGTGAGGTGGAAGCCGGGCGGCGCATTGAAGCCTGGACTCTGGAGTGGGACGAAGACGCCGGGGTGCTTCGAAAGATGCGCTCCAAGGAGACCGAGGCAGATTACCGCTACTTCCGCGAACCCGATCTCCTGCCTGTTTTTGTGGATGATGAATGGAAAAAGGCGATCCTGGCCGACTTGCCTGAGCTGCCCCTGGAACGCAAGGCCCGTTTCATTCGCCAGTACGGCCTGCCCGAATATGACGCCGATATCCTGACAAGCGAGCGCCGCCTTTCAGATTATTACGAGGGTGCGGTCAAGGCTTACGGCGGCGATCCCAAGCGAGTCTCGAACTGGATGATGAACGATGTGCTCCGCATGATCAATGAACGCGGCACCAACGCAGGCGAGCTTAACCTATTGCCGGCTTACCTGGCAGAAATCATCCGGCTGGTCGATGCCAATACGATTAATATCTCTACCGGGAAATCTTTGTTGGTAAAGGTTGAGGAAACGCATCGCGCCCCAGGTAAAATCGTCCAGGATGAAGGCCTGGCCAGGGTGAGTGATGACGCCGCCATCCGGGGGGTGGCCGGCGAGGTCATTGTGGAAAACCCCAAGGAAGTGGCTTCTTATCGCTCCGGTAAGGTCACGCTGATGGGATGGTTCGTTGGACAGGTGATGCGTAAAATGCGCGGTAAGGCCGATCCCAACCTGGCCAGGGCCATCCTTGAAGAATTGTTGAAATAACCCTCTGTTTTTATTGAGCGACAGGCCAGGCCGCCAGGACGCGCCCGTAGGTTTCGGCCAATTCCTCAGAAATGACCCGCGTCCCACTGACAGTTGACATAAAGTTGGTGTCCCCTGACCAGCGGGGAACCAGGTGCATGTGGAAATGGTCTGCGACGCCCGCGCCAGCCGGGCCGCCCACATTAGCCCCGATATTAAATCCCGCCGGGTTATAAACGGCGCGTAGAACCTGCATGGCATGGGTGATCATCTCGATGAGCTCTGCCCTTGTAGGAGCATCTAACAGGTCAAGCGACGCCAGGTGGGCGAATGGCACAATCATGAGGTGCCCGCTCGTATAGGGATAGCGGTTCAAAATCGCGTAGACTAAATTCCCCCGGTATACCACCAGATTCTCAGGCCCATCCTGCTTTTTTATTTCGTTACAAAAAACACACCCATCCACCGGAACATGGTTCTCAATATATTCTTTGCGCCAGGGAGACCATAGATGGTTCATACCATTCATTTTAGCAGAGAAACGAACTAGAGGGAATAGTTGACAGTCCATCGCAAGGGGAGTATGCTTTGGGCGATGAGCCAGATGCCGCTTTTCCGTCCCCCTAGCCTTACCGTCAGTGAAGTCAACCGCTATCTGCACCAGCTTTTAGAAAGTGACGATTTTTTACAGAACATTTGGGTGGTGGGTGAGATTTCAAACTTCAGTCGCGCCACCTCGGGGCACCTGTATTTCACCCTCAAAGACAGCGCGTCGACTTTACGTTGCGTGATGTGGCGAAGTATGGCCCAGGCTGTGCGTTTCCCTTTGCGAGATGGGCTGGCCGTAGAGGCACACGGCACGATCTCGTACTATGAAGGCGGCGGGCAGCTCCAACTGGTTGCGGACACGATTCGACCGGCCGGTGAAGGCCGGTTGTATCAGGAATTCTTGCGACTGAAAGCCGCTCTGGAAGCGGAAGGCCTGTTCGCTCAGGATCGCAAACGGCCCATACCGGCCATGCCCCAGCGCATCGGCATTATCACCTCGCTCAAAGCAGCGGCGCTGCAAGACATGCTCAATACCCTGCGCCGGCGCTACCCGTTGGCTGAAGTTTTCCTATCCCCGACGCCAGTCCAGGGGGTCGAAGCAGTCCCCGGAATCATCGCTGCCCTGGAACGGGTAAACCGGCAGGCGCAGCCGGACGTGATCCTGCTGGCGCGCGGGGGCGGCTCACTCGAAGATCTTTGGGCGTTTAACGACGAGGGCGTTGCGCGAGCTATTGCCGCCTCCCAGGCCCCGGTTATCACTGGCATCGGCCACGAGACCGACGTGACCATCGCTGATTTTACCGCCGACTTGCGCGCCCCAACCCCCACGGCTGCCGCTGAGTTAGCCACGCCTGACCGCCAGGACCTGCAGGCCTCGCTGCTCGAACGCACTGGCCAGCTCAACCAGCGTTTCCAATCGGTCCTGACAGTTTTTCGCTGGCAGGTCCACAACCAGTCAACCCATCTCCAACACCTG
>JAJYIW010000078.1 GCA_021789855.1 Chloroflexota bacterium
TATTCGCCGCGATAATGGCGTTGGGATCCGCATCCCCAAAGGCGCAGGCGATAGAATAGATCGTATCGCCATCTACCACCGTATAGGTGGCCGGGTGAGTCTTCAAGGAACGAGGCCCGGTATTCCATGTGGTATCCGCGGGCAGGTTGAGCACGGTGCCAACCGCAGGCTTGGAGTCGACCGTCAGGCCGTTCAGAGAGAGTAATGAGGCGATGCTCAGGTTATAACGCCTGGCGATGCAGAATGGGAACTCGCCTTTTTGCAGGGTGTAGGTGGCCGGGTGGCCGGGGGTGGCAGAGGGAACTACCACCACGGTATTCGTGGCAGTCGGCACTGCTGGCACGACCGTTGCGGTGGGTAAAGGTTTCGTGGTTGCGGGGACCTGGGTGGCAGTGGCCGAGGCGCCAGCCAAGGGGGTTTCAGCCAACTGGGGGGTCATGGCCACCGCGGTTTGAGTCCCGGCCATGACATTGTTAATGGCGTTGTTCGGAAGCGGCGTTGGAAAGGGCTGGTTGCCAGTGGCGGTGGGGGTGGTAACCGGCGCATTGGATGCCGATTTTTGACAGGCGGATAACGCCATCATCAGCGCCACCGCAACCAGGATAGCAAACCAAACTTTTTTACTCATGGTAGGTGTTCTCCTTCCTCGAAATAGGCCGGTGGCTCGTTGGATGAGGGTCACAGCGGCTGCATGCCAGGTATTTATTGAATTGCGTGTATATATATGATAGTAGCATAACCCAGATTCTGCGTCAAGCAGGATTGCTCATTTAGTCACCATTTTGTTGCAAGGATTATACCAATTGGCCGATTCCTCGTGAATTTCGAGGGTGAATTATCCAGGCCTGGCCAGGGCCAGGGTCACATGGATGGCCAATCCCTGCCCCGGATGACTTTCGGCCCATATTTTACCCCCTTGAGCGATAATCACTTCTTTAATCAGGCTCAACCGGATACCCAACCCGCTGAATTCGTGAATGGGTGGTGTGGAATGGGCAAATTCTGGCTCAAAGAGATGGGGAAGCTGGCGTGGGCTGATGCCCGCTCCACCGTCTTTTACCACCAGGTGAGCCATCGGCTTGTTTTGGAACACTTGTAAAGCAATCGTTTGGCCTGGCGGGCTGAATTTAATCGCATTGGACAGTAAGCCGAGGATACATGGGTATACCTGGGCGGCATCCGCCCGGATGATGACATCTTGGATTGGGAACTCCCCTATCACGGTGAGGTGGTTGTGTTGCGCTGTGCGTTGTATGGTCTGGATGGCCTGGCGAGAGAGCTGGGTCAGGTTAGCCGGAGCCGCCTGGATAGACGCTGTGGGATGCTGGAGAGGATCGGCGGTTTCCAGGGCCTGGGTCAGCTCAAGCAGCTTTTCTTGGATGGCAAGCAGGTACCTGGCTTGATCATCCGGGAGCGTACCAGCCTGCCCCTGCAAGATGCGATCAACTATCTCGGCGGAAGCAGTTACCGGAGGCCTGAAGGTTTTAAGCGCCACACGCACCCGATCCGTATTGATCTTCTCGTTCAAGCCTGCCTGCTCAACCGCGGTTTGCAGTGCGCTCGCCTGCTCATTCAAGGCTCGGAACAGGCGGGCATTGATCAGGGAAATGGAAGCGTAATCGCTCACCGCTACCAACAGGTTCTTTTCGCTGGAGTCAAAAGGTTTAGGCGCCTGCCGCAGCACGACCAGGCCGCCCAATATCTGTTTCTGGGCCTTAATCGGGACGATCAAGGCTGCCTGTCCCAGGTCAGATAGATTGAAGCGTTTTAAAGATTCTCCCGCAATCGATAGCGGTTCGCCTGACAGGACCATCAGCGAGCTGATGCTGTCTTCCCAGGGTCGCTTAACCATTGAAAGGGGCAGATGACGTTGAGCCGCCAGGATATAGGTTTTTAAAGTTTCATCGTGTAACAAGAGCCAGCCGATGTCACCGTGGGTCACCTTGATGGCCCCATCGATAATCTTATCGAACAAAATATGTTTGTCAGTAACGGAAGTGATTGACTTGCCGATCGCCAGGATCGCGGTCAGCTCATACACGCGATGCTGCAGATCCTGATTGGCCGTCTGGAGCTGGCGCACCAGCGTCTCACGCTCGCGCCTTTCACGGACTTGCTTAAGGGCTCTCTCCACCACCGAAACGACTTCGGCGTCACGCACTGGCCATTGGAGATAGTCCGTGGCCCCCAGGCGGAAAGCCTGGATGATATGGGACTCGTGCCCTTGATGGGCCAGGACAATCATCGGGCTGGCCACACCCTGGGCGGCCATGGCTGCCATAAAATCTTTTCCGCTCAGGCCTGGCAGATCCAGGTCCACAATCATGACGTCTGGCGCAAATTGGGCGGCCTGAGAGATGGCGCTGTTTCCATCACTTACCGGAAGCACCTGGTAACCCATCGCTTGCAGCGCCTGGCGGGCAATGAGATCACGAATTACGGGGTCATTTTCAACCACCAGGATGCGTTCTCTGCTGTTCCCCATAGTGAAAATAATAGCACGGTTTTCAGGAAAACCAGGTGGATCTGCCAAAGAATAATGCATCTTTAGTTAGAGTTCTATAAGATATTGGTGGATTGCTTGATTTCTGACCTTACAATGCATAAAATGGAAGTATGGAATATCAGGATTATTACAAAACATTAGGTGTGGAAAAGAACGCTGATGCTCAGGAAATCAAGCGTGCTTATCGCAAACTGGCGATGAAATACCATCCCGATCGCAACCCTGGCAACAAGGAGGCTGAGGAGCAGTTTAAGCGAATCAACGAAGCCTACCAGGTATTAAGCGATTCGGAAAAACGCACGCGCTACGATCAACTCGGCGAATCCTATTCGCGTTGGCAGCAGAATGGCGGCGGGCCGGGTGGTTTCAACTGGTCCGATTGGTTTACCCAACAATCCCAGGCCGGCGGCGGCACGCGGGTAGAGGTTGGAAATCTCGAAGATTTGTTTGCTGGGGGCGGTTTTACGGATTTCTTCAGTTCCATTTTTGGCGGTGTGGGCGGGGTACCTGGGGGGACAGGTCGCCGGACATCCAGGCGGGCTGCGCCGCAAAGTTACCAGCAGCCCGTTACCATCACCTTCCAGGAAGCGTATCAGGGAACCGAGCGTTCACTCCAGGTGGATAGCCGGCACCTTGAGGTGAAAATTCCGGCGGGTGCGCGGACGGGCACCAGGATTCGCGTGGCAGGCGCCGGCCCGGCGGATGGGAGCGGTCGCCGTGGCGATCTCTACCTGATCATTGAGGTAACCCCAGACAGCCGGTTTGAACAGCAGGATGATGATCTCTATACGGAGGTTCCGGTCGACCTCTATACGGCGGTATTGGGTGGTTCAGCCAAGGTGCCGACGCCCGCAGGCACGGTTTCATTAACGATCCCCACCGGGACTCAACCGGGCCAGACCTTTCGATTGGCGGGTCGAGGAATGCCCCATTTGAAGGATGCACACAGTTTTGGGGATTTGTTCGCCAGGGTCAAGGTTCAGATTCCCCGCCAGCTTACCCCCCAGCAAAAAAAGCTTTTTGAACAATTGCGGGGCAGTTAACTTTATATCAAGCCTTGCCTTGAAAGGTAGACTTAATGAAAAAAACATGGCGTTGGTTAGCGCTGGTGGTGATCATGGTTACCATGCTTGCCTGCCAGCCTGCGACGGCTACCCTTCGACCCGCCATACTGACGCCAACGGCAACTTTTATTCCTCTGGCGACATCGACATTAACCAGTGAGGCGCTTGCTCCTGTCGCAGCGAATAATTCGAGCGCCGGCCAGAATCTCCCTGCCCTGTATGCCAAAGTCAACCAGGGTGTTGTCGCGATCATTATTATGGGTGACGTGGTTAACGGCATTCCAACCGGAGGATTGGGTTCAGGGTTTGTTTATGATAAAGCCGGAAACATCGTTACCAATGCTCATGTCATAGAGGGTGCCAAGAGCATCGAGATTGATTTTAGCTCAGGCCTGCGCGCCTCGGGGAAGGTCGTTGGCTCAGACCCTGACTCTGACCTGGCGGTGCTTAATGTCCAGGTGCCAGGCGACGCCTTAACGCCCCTACCGTTGGGAGATTCCTCCGTTCTCGAGGTTGGACAGGCGGTGATTGCTATCGGGAATCCCTTTGGAGAGAACAGCACAATGACCTCGGGGATTATCTCCGCCCTGGGGAGAACCAATGCCTCTTTGCGAGCTACGAGTGTGGGTTCCAACTATGTCATTGCCGACGTGATCCAGACGGATGCTGCGATCAACCCGGGAAATTCGGGGGGGCCGCTGATCGATATGAATGGCAACGTGATTGGGATTAACCGCGCGATTCGCACCACCAGCACCACGACCAGCGGCGAGCCGGCCAGCTCTGGCGTGGGTTTTGCGGTGGCGGTTAACCTGGTCAAGCGGGTCGTTCCCCAACTGATCAAGGCTGGCAAGGTGGATTATCCCTACCTGGGATTGTCTGGGGTTGATCTATCGGATTACGAAAAATTAACTTTAGACCAGGTTAAAGAGCTTGGGCAGGGCCATTGGACCGGCGTCTATGTATCTTCGGTCACTGCCGGCGGGCCGGCGGATAAAGCCGGCATACGCGCTGGCACGGTGCCAACGGCGGACCCGAGCTTAAAATCCGGGGGTGACCTGATTATCGGGGTAGATGGGCATCCGGTTCAGGGTTTTGGCGACCTGGTCAGTTATATGACTGAAAATAAGGGCCCTGGCGATCAGATTGTCGTCAGGATTGTTCGTGACAACCAGGAAAAGGAGGTGACTGTTACATTGGGGAAACGCCCGTAAGCAAGACAAAGTTTCAGGCGATATCTCAAACTAGGAGGTTACCATGTTAACAGAAAGTAACTTGCGGGAACTGCTTGAATTTTCCGCGCCCGTGTCTGTTCTCAGCGTCTATCTCAATACGGAACCAACAGAGGGGAATGCCGATGTCTATAAGTTGCGCTTACGAAATATGCTAAAAAATGTCAATTTATCCCTGGACACCACCGCGGTTGAGCGTTACTTTGACCATGGCTACGTCAGAACGGGCCGCGGTGTAGCGGTCTTTTCATGTGCACCGCAAGACTTCTTCCGCGCCTATTCACTGGCGGTTCCGGTGAACAGCGCTGTTTTTGTTAGCTCTCGCCCGGCAGTTAAACCTCTGGCAGATGTGTTGGATGCCTATGGAGGGTACGGGGTCGTGTTAATTGATAAACAGGGGGCCCGCCTGTTCTTTTTTCACCTGGGAGAGCTGCAAGAGCAAGAGGGGGTTATGGGGGAAACGGTCAAGCATACCAAGCGAGGGGGTGCGTCCACTTTCCCTGGGCGGAGAGGCGGCGTAGCCGGTGTGACCGACTATGAAGATGAAGTGATAGATCGGAACATGAAGGAAAGTGTTGATTTTGCCATCCATTTCTTTGAAGAGAATCATGTCCGCCGGGTTTTGATCGGTGGTACCGATGAGAACGTCGCCTTATTCCGCAGCCAGTTACCCAAGGCATGGCAAAGCCTGGTGGTAGGCTCATTCCCCATGAGCATGACGGCTTCCCACGCCGAGGTGATGGCGCGCGCGATGCAGATTGGTCGCGAAGTGGAGCAGGCGCGTGAATCTCGCCTGATCAACAGCGTGATCACCATGTCGGCTAAGGCGGGCAGCGGCGTAACCGGTTTGAATGCTACCCTGGATGCAGTTCACCATGGCCGGGTGCAAACATTGTTGGTCAGCGAAGATTTTCACCAGCCGGGTTATCGCTGCCAAAGCTGCGGCGCACTCACCAGCCTGACGAATCAGGCCTGCGTTTTATGCGGTGGCGCCTATGAAGCCATCCCTGACGTGGTTGAACTGGCTGTTCAAGAAGTGATGAAGCATGGGGGAACCGTGGAAGTGATCCACTCATTGCCAGCCCTGGTTGAAGCTGGAAAAATAGGCGCGGTATTGCGTTATTAAGCGGCTTGCTTAAAGCCTGGTAAGAATCATTCTGGACTGGCCATTGAGCGCCAGTCCAGAATGATTTAAGGTATAATTACTAGAACATTGGTTCTTACGCGAGACCTGTATGTCCATCATCTCATTAACCACCGCCCGATCCCTCGCTCTTTATGCCCAGGGACTGCTCCAGCCGCCTGCTGCCCCAGCGAGTAAAGCGGATGTGCTTGCCACTATCCGGCGCATTGGGGCATTGCAGATCGATACGATTCACGTGGTTGCCCGCAGCCCCTATTTCTCGTTATGGAGCCGGCTGGGGACTTACAATCCAGGCTGGCTGGACCAACTGCTGGCAGAGGGAGCCATCTTCGAATACTGGTCGCATGCTGCCAGTTTTCTCCCCATCGAGGATTACCCCTACTATCGTCGCCTGATGTTGGATGGGCGTTATCGTTTTTGGCATAGTTACCATGATTGGTACTTTGATCACCAGGAGGAAGTCGATGCGATCCTGGCGTATGTGCGGGAGCACGGCGCAGTGAAATCCGCTGATTTTGAACGGAAAGATGGCCGGCGGGGCACCTGGTGGAATTTTAAAATTGAGAAGGATGCCTTGATACACTGGTTCACCATAGGTGAGCTGATGATCGCCCGGCGGGAAAATTTTCAACGCGTGTACGATCTGCGCGAACGGGTCCTACCGGGCTGGGATGACGACGGCCGTGTGCCAGGCCATGAAGACACGTTGCGCGCCTTGGCGCTTAAATCTATCGCAGCTATGGGGATTGCTCGCCCGGCCTGGGTGGCGGACTATTTTCGCCTTCCCAAAGACGCAGTCAAGACCTGCCTGACGGAACTGAAAGAGCGGGGCGAGATCCGCGAGGTGGGGGTCGAGGGTTGGGCGGAACCGGCCCTGATCCCGGCGGGTTCAGACCTTCTGCTCCAGGAGGCGATGGATGGCGCCTTGCAGGCTACCACGACCACGTTCCTGCCGCCTTTTGATTCATTGATTTGGGACCGCAACCGCACCCGGCAGTTGTTCCATTTCGATTATGTCCTGGAATGCTACCTGCCTGTTCCCAAGCGGGTGTATGGGTATTTCCTTCTGGCTATCCTGCACCGCGGAGAGCTGGTAGGCCGCCTGGACGCCAAGGCTAATCGCCAGGCAGGGCAGTTTGAGGTCAAGGCGCTCTACCTGGAGGAAGGGATTATCCCGGATGATGAGCTGGTCTGCGCCATCGCCGGGGCATTGGTGCGTTGTGCGGCCTGGCACCGTACACCGCGGATAGTTGTCTTAAAAACCGTTCCTGACACCCTTTTACCCCGGCTAGAACAGGCGCTGGCATCGCCGCTTGAAGCGGGCTAATAATTGGCCTTTTCGTAAGCCAGCAGCTGGCCGATTAAGACGTCCAGGTCGGCAGCGGCTGATTTAGGCGTTTGATCCAGCTCGCTCGTGATTAAGTCCAGGCGCGCCAGCATAATCTTTGAAGAGCCGGCTGAGGTTTTATCAATGACTGGGCCGAGGGCATCTAACGCTGTGCGACTGGAGATGAGGGTCTGGCGGGCTGTCACCGTATCCAGGTTATCGATTGAGATATGGGCGGCTTGCAGGGAATTGATCAATTTTAAGAGCTGGATATGCTGGCTGGCGCGGTCGACATTTTGATTGAGGGCCAGTACCTGGTTGGCTAGACTGGTGTTGGTCGCGGTCAGGTCTTGAATTTTTCTCTGAGCGATTGAGAGATTCTGATTGACTTCCGTATAATTGGACTGGGTCTGAATGAGGTATTGGAAAGTGGGCCGATAAAGCAGGAAAAAGCTGGTGAACAGGCCCAGGGCATACAGGCTAAGCACCAGGGCTGCCCAGCGTAAGGCTGCACGGTTGAATCGTCCCAGGCGGGTTTCCTTATCTACCAGGGAAGCCAGTGCATTCTTTTTAGGCGTGGAGGGCAATGGGCCAGGAGTGGGGGTCGAATCGGGTGTATTCATGAGGCATGTCCTTAGGGGGTTTCTGTGGGGGTCAGGGTAGGGGATGGTGTTCCAGTGGGAGTGACGGTGCGGGTTGGGGTGGTATTAAGAGTGGAAGGCCTGGGTGTGCCAGTCTCTGCTGACAGGGCCGTCCCGGTAGGAGCAGGCGTGAGATAAGTGGTCGTTGCGCCAGCCAGCCCGGCGGCGCCAGGGTTAAAGAGAGCGTTGGGGTTGTTGGATAACCCCACGGCTAACTGGCGCCAGGCAATCTCCAGGTCGTCAGCAGCCGTCACAGGGGAAGAGGGCAGGTTTCCCAGCACCAAATTCAGGCGGGTGAGCACGGCCACCAACCCGGCCTGCTGGTCTGCTGGCACCGTAAAAGTGGGGTCGGTCAGGAGCTGGCGGGCTGCTTCCACATCCTGGCGCGCGTACCCGGCGTTATTCTGGATCAGGTAGAGCCGGGCCCGGCTCACCAGTTCCGTGGCCTTGAGGGTTTGAACCTCCCAGCTCAGGGCCGCCAGCGGGGAGTTACTGGCATGCAGCTCGTTGCCCAGGCTGGCGGTGTCTGCCTGGTTCTGGGCAAGGGATTGGTTAAGCTGGGAAATCTGGCTCTGAATCTGGGTGAGTTCCTTGAGGGTGGCGGTGTGGCTGGCCAGCAAGCTTTCCGCGGTGTTCAGGCGCGATTGGAGGTCAGATAGGGTCTCTTTATCCTGCGTGGCCTGCTGTTCCAGCACGGCCAGGCGCGCTTGCAGCGAGTCGAGCCTCTGGTTGACGCCCGAGACATCCGTAGCCTCTTGAGCCTGGATTTCCTTCAGATGAGTGGTATTGGTCTGCACCGGGAGGATGAACTGTTGATAAAGGTAGGGAAAACCATAATAGATAGCCAGCCCAGCAACCAGGATGACTGCCAGGATGAGAAGGAGGCGGATGAAGGCGTGAATGAAGACACTGAGGGCGAGTTCGACGCGCTCACCCAGCGACAAGCGGGTTTGTTTTTGATCAGACATACCAAAGGCCTCCTTACGGTTGGGCGGTCCCATTGAGCAGATCGCGCAGGCCGTTAATGAAATTTTGAAAAGTCTGGCTGCTTTTTTGCAAGTTAAGGATCGACTGGCTTATCCCCGATATCTGGTCCTGGATCTCCTTGACCAATTTGGCGCTATCGTCAAGCTGGGTATGGATGGCCTGGGCATCCTTTTCCACCGTGTCCAACCTGCCGCTCAGGCTGGAAAGGGTGTCGACCCGGCTGCGCAAGCTTTCCAGGTCGGTGGACAATGTCTTGACCTGGCCGTTAAGCGCATCCACCTGGCGGCTCAGGTTGTTGTATTGGGCCGGTGTGACATATAAGAGGGTTCCGTTGATGGCACTTAAAACGACGAGGGTGAGCAGGACCGAGATAAACATGGTGACCAGGGCCGTGGCGGTCACCCAGGCGAGCAGCTCGCGGCGAGTCAGTGGGTTGGCGCGAGGCTGAGGAGGGGCGGGGGCAGGCGGCGTAAGTGGAGCGGCCGGCCCGGAAGCTGAAGCGCCGAGCGTGGCCTGAAGCTCAGGAGCGGGCGACGCGGTTGGCACAGAGGGTGAAGCGCCTGGTTCGGCCTGGGGCCGAGGGGAAGGGACGTTCTCTTCGTCCGGTAATGGGGTAATGTCCTGGTCTCCCGCATCAGGGGATAGGGTGGGTGAGGATGCGGTGGGCGCAGCGTCTTCTGCGGAGGAAGGCCTTTCTGCCGGAAGCGAGATATCAACAGCTTCCGGGTTGGCTTGCGGTGACTCTTCCGGGTTGTTTATCACTGAATCACTCATAGGGACCTCCCAGCATTAAAATTATGAGTATCGTTAGTATAGCCCCTCTTGAACAAGACCGCAAACGCCTATCCGCCTCGTCATGGCTCGATCGACCGGCGTAGGTTATAATTTTGAGCAATGCAATCCTTATCCACAGGCAAAACGGCCAACCGGCAAATCGCTGGGGCAACCGTGACCATCATGCTGGCTTTCATTTTAAGCCAGGTGTTTGGATTGGTCCGCCAGGTGCTGGCCACCCGCGCGTTCGGCACCGATCCGGCGATGGACGCGTTTACCGCGGCAGGAACTTACCCCGACCTTATCTTCAGCCTGGTAGCCAGCGGTGCGTTGGCATCGGCTTTTATTCCAACTTTTACCGGCCTGCTCAACCGTAAGGATTACCGGGCAGCCTGGCACCTGGCTTCGTCTATCATTAACATCATCGTGGTGGTGTTGGCTTTACTCTGCCTGGTATCCATCCTCATCGCGCCTCAGATCGTGGCTACCATCCTGGCCCCCAGGTTTCCACCCGCTGAGCAGGCCTTATGTGCGCAGTTGCTTCGCATTCGCCTCCTGGCGCCGGTGATCTTTGGCATCAGCGGCCTGCTGATGGGCATTTTGAATACCCACCAGCGGTTCCTTCTGCCTGCCCTGGCGCCTTCGATGAACTGGCTGGGATTGATCCTGGGCCTGGTCTTTTTCGTCCCGACGATGGGCATTTATGGTTATGCCTGGGGAGCTGTTCTCGGTGCGCTGTTGCACCTGGCCATTCAGATCCCTGATCTGTTTCGCTTATCCCGGCGAGCTTATTTTCTGACGTTTGGCTTACAGGATTTGAAAGTGCGCCAGGTGGGAATTTTGATGGCGCCTCGGGTGATGGGGGTCGCCGCGGTCCAGCTAAACTTTTTAGTCAACACGATCCTCGCTACTGGCCAGCCGACCGGATCGACGACCGCTATCAGCGTGGCGTGGATGCTCCTGACGGTTCCCGAGGTGGTCATTGCCCAGTCGATTGCCATCGCGGCCTTGCCGACTTTCTCGTTGCAGGCGGCCCGGTTCGAGCTAGGGGAGATGCGCGCTTCGTTGACGGCTACCTTGCGCAGCGTGATCTTACTGTCATTACCAGCTTCCCTGGGGCTGATCCTGCTGGGGCGCCCGTTGATCGTGCTGTTCTTTCAACATGGCGAGTTTACCGCCCATTCTACGGACATGGTCATGTGGGCCTTGCTCTGGTATGCGATGGGACTGGTTGGCCATTCGGTTGTCGAAGTGACCAGCCGGGCGTTTTATGCCATGCAGGATACGCGTACACCGGTGATTACGACCACCATCGCCATGGCGATCAATGTTTTATTGAGCCTGCTGTTTTCCTGGTTGTTCAGCCAGGTGGGGTGGGCGCCCCACGGTGGGCTGGCCCTGGCGAATTCCCTGGCGACTACCCTGGAAGCCGCCACCTTGCTGGTGTTGATGCGCCGCCGCTTGAAGGGCCTGGGTGGGCGCAGCCTGCTTGGCGGCCTGGGGCAGGCCGCACTGGCGACGGGTGTGATGGGCCTGGCCGTTTGGGGTTGGGTCGCCTTCACCCCTAATCTTCATTCTTTGATTGTGGTTGGGCTGGGATTGGTGATCGGCGGCGGCAGCTATTTCCTGGTCACCTGGCTGCTTAAAGTGCCGGAGCTCATCCTGTTAACGCACTGGATCAATCGTCACGCCAGGGACGTGTTGATGAGGGCTTGAATCCTGGCCAGAGGATCCATAGCTTTTTGGATTTATTGTTGCCGGATCTTAATGCCATAGCAGCCTGACCAGCAGGCTGACGGCGGTTCCCAGGGTAATGCCTCCTGCTACTTCTCGCGGGGTATGGCCGAGAACTTCCTTAAGCCGCTCGTCGGAGATGGGCTGTCCGCTGAATAACTCGTTGATCAGCATGTTGATCCGGCGGGCATGGTAACCGGCCTGGCGGCGGATACCGGTGGCGTCGTAGATCACCACCATGGCTATCGCTACGGCAAGGCCGAACATGGGGTTGTCGAACCCATAAAACAAGCCGATGGTTAAAGCGGTCGCTGTCATCAGGGTGGTATGGGCACTGGGCATGCCGCCTGTGCTAAAGAAGACAGCCCAATTCCAATGATGTGTGCGCAGGTATTCGATGGGGATTTTGAGTAACTGGGCTATTCCCCACGAAATTAGAGCTGAAATCAATACCGGGTTATCGATTATTTTCCCGGGCACGCCCGTTTACCCTTCGGCCTCGCCAGTGGTATCCTCAGCGGCCATTAACTGGTGGATTTTTAATTCCGCCTGGTCGAGCAGCCGGGCGCAGCGTTGAGCCAGGGCCTGGCCGCGTTCGAACAGCGTCACAGCCTCTGCAAGCGGGCGCTGGCTCGATTCAAGGGAGTTGACAATGGTTGCCAGCTCCTCGAAAGCCTGCTCGTAAGACAATTCCTCTACCGGTACCGGATTATTTTCTGGCATGCGTTGCTCCTTCAGACACTCTAGCCGGGAACTGGCCGTCGCTGAGGCGTATGGTGAGATCATCACCCGCTTTAACTTGTTGGCTGCTGTGCACCAGACTCCCATCATCTTGCCGCAGCACCATGGCATAGCCGCGCTCCAGGATCGATTGGGGGTTGAGGCTGAGCAGGCGCGTGCGGGCGCCTTCCAGCCGGGCTCGGTTCAGGCTAAGAGCCTGGTCGATCGCTCGCTGGCCGCGGCGGAGCGTTTCATCCAGCTTCTGGCGATCATTCGACACGCGGTTGAGCGGCGACAGGTGTTGGAGATGGGTTGACTGGTTGTGGACCTGCCAGCGAAAAACTGTCAGGACCGATTGGAAACGCTGGTTGAGCTGGCCAGTGCGTTCGAGCAGCGAGGCCTGCAGGTCCTGGCGGTCAGGTGTGGCTAACTCAGCGGCAGCCGTGGGGGTTGGGGCGCGCAAGTCGGCGGTAAAATCAGCGATGGTCACGTCGGTCTCGTGGCCGATGCCAGTGATAACCGGGGCCTGGGAGGCGGCAATAGCCCTCGCAACGCCCTCGTCGTTAAACGCCCAAAGATCTTCGAGTGAGCCGCCCCCGCGCGCCAGCAGGATCA
>JAJYIW010000331.1 GCA_021789855.1 Chloroflexota bacterium
CCCCCCAGCAGGCGTATCCAAGGAAAGATAACCGGCGCCGGCTGAGATAGAAGAGCGACAGGCCAGCCATGCTGAGAAGACTGACCACCAGTAGAATGCGAATGATGACCGGGGATATAAGCATGGGTCAGGTGCTCCTGAATTGGGTTTCATTTCGATTGTACAGGCTTTCGGGGCGAATTACAAGTCAGCCAACTCTTAAACGGGCGGTACGCCGAGGGCCAGGTCTTAAAAACGTATGGCTCCAGGGGACTGGAACCATACGAGATTGGAAAAAAGGTTGACAGGGGGAGTGTATCTTTACAGCCAGCCGCGTAATTCCATGGCTTTAACCACGCGGGCGATGGCTACCATATAGGCTGCGTCACGCATGTAAACTTTATCGTTGATGGCCATTTCCAGCACGCTTTCAAACGCCACGGTCATCCGGGTGTCCAGGCGGTCAAGAACCTCTTCCTTGGTCCAGTAAAAGTTCATATCGTTTTGGACGCTTTCAAAATAGGAAACGGTGACTCCGCCGGCGTTACACAGGAAATCGGGAATGACGAACACCCCCCGGCTTTTGAGGACCTCGTCGGCTTCAGGAGTGGTTGGCCCATTGGCGCCTTCGGCTACCAGGCGGACGCGCTTCGAGACAGCCTGCACCGATTCGCCGTTGATCTGCCCCTCCAACGCAGCCGGGATGAGCACGTCCACGTCTTTGGTCAGCCAGGCGTCGCCGCCTTCGATGACATAACCGCTGGTGCGAGCCTTGTTTTTATCGATGGTGCCGTACTGGTCGGTGATAGAGATCAGGTAACGGGGATCCACGCCATCCGGGTGGCTGACGGTGTAGGAGGTGCGGTCATCGCGATCCCAATAGGAAACGCAAGCCACTTTGCCCTTGAGGAGCTCCTTAAAGCCGATAGCGGCATACTGGGAGACGTTGCCAAAGCCCTGGAAGGCTGCCACACTCTGATCAGGGGCCATTTGCAGGTACTTCATCGCTTCACGCACCGCGTAAATGACGCCATGCCCGGTGGCTTCTGTGCGTCCCAGCGAGCCGCCTCCGCCGAGAGGCTTGCCGGTAATCACCCCTGGGGTGTATTGCCCCACCAGCTTGGAATATTCGTCCATCATCCAGCCCATCATCTGGGCGGTGGTGCCCACATCGGGCGCCGGCACATCCTGGCGCGGGCCGAGATATTTCCAGAAATGGTCGATATAACCACGGCAAAGGCGCTCCTTCTCGCTGGTGGACAACGTGGCTGGATCGATGGCCACCCCGCCTTTTCCGCCGCCCAGGGGAATATCGGCTACCGCGCATTTCCAGGTCATCCAGGTTGCCAGGGCGCGGACGGTATCCAGCGTCTCAGCCGGGTGGAAGCGGATGCCCCCCTTGTTGGGGCCGCGGGCGTCGTTGTGCTGCACCCGGTAGCCATCGAACACGCGGAGGGTCCCGTCGTCCATGCGTACCGGTATGCGCATGTGGTATTCCCGCATAGGCCAGCGCAGGAGTTCACTCACTTGAGGGTCCAGTTTTAACAGGGAAGCAACGTGATCGAATTGCCTTTGAGCCATTTCAAATGCATTGGTCATAGTAGCCATCCATAAACTCCTCTGTTTTCAGAAAGTGTAGAAATACCATCCCTGACCGTAAGGCGAGGCCATTTTTCTCCCGGCGTTGCTTGGGCAAAAAATAAGCGGGCACGACGGTTCCGTGCCCGCTGTCTTGCTCGTGGAATAATAAGTACTCCAAGATCAGCCTTGCCTTATGCCTGGCATCCATTACAGTTTAACGATACTCAACTCGTATGGGAATGTCAATAGGTCAAATGTCCTGATCGCCTGATTCAGGCGGTGCGCTCTTCAATATGTCCAACTGGCGCTGCAAAGTATCCCGTACAATTTGCGGGTTGGCCTGTCCCTTCGCCTGGCGCATCACCTGGCCGAAGAACCATTGAGACAGGGTTTCTTTACCGGCCAGGTAGTGATCCACCTCTTGCGGGTGTTCTTCCAGCACCTTTTTAACCAGGTCGGCGATGACCCCCGAGTCGGATACCTGCTCAAGCCCACGGGCGGCGATGATAGCGCCAGCCGTCTTGCCGCTGGTAAACATATCCGTCAGCACCGATTTGGCAGTGATATGGTTGATGGTGCCCTGGCTTTCCAGGTGGATCAGATCCACCAGCGCGGCAGGAGTCACCTTGATATCGCCGATGGCGGTGCCGGTCTGGTTCATCAGGCTGAAGAGGTCGCCCAGCATCCAGTTGGCGATACTTTTTGCCGGCATTTTCCCCAGCGCGACCGCTTGCTCGAAATAGCCAGCCAGGGCCTGTTCATTGACCAGCAGGCTGGCATCATAACCACTCAACCCATATTCTTTTTGGAAGCGCTGGTATTTCGCCAGGGGAAGTTCAGGCAGGCCGGCCCTGACCCGCTCGACCCATTCCTTTTCCGCGATGAGAGGCGGTAAGTCCGGCTCGGGAAAATAGCGATAATCGTGGGCTTCTTCTTTACTGCGTTGGGTGAAGGTGACGCCCTTAGCATCATCCCAACCCAAAGTCTCCTGAGCCACCGGCTTATTCTTCCGCA
>JAJYIW010000079.1 GCA_021789855.1 Chloroflexota bacterium
AGAATATAAGACTTATGCCAGCCGGTATTATTTCTCGCCGGAGATCACCCGCGCCACGCTGATCCGCAACGGCGCGTTGGCCGAGCGTCCTTACGCAGAAGGGTTTGACATCCTGCGCGTGGTGAGCGCGTTTAAAGAATAAAATTAAGGGACGCCGACCTCGATCTGGCCGTCGACGACGCGCACGGGGTAGGCTGGAATATCCTGGACTGCGGGGAGGGTGAGGGCTTTGCCGCTGCGCACGTCAAAGGTCGCGCCGTGTCGCGGGCACTTAACCACCAGGCCGCTCAGCTCGCCGTCGCCCACCGGGCCCTCATCATGCGAGCACACGTCCCCGATTGCATAGAACTGCCCGGCTATATTGAACAGCACAATCGGTCGCCCGCCGATCTCTAAGAAAAGCCGATCGCCGTTGGGAATTTCCTCCTGGGAGGCAACGCGATAATAGGTGCATTTTTCAGCGCCAACCTGGCGATAATTCAGCATACCGTTTATCCTTCCACCAGGCTGTCCGTCGCCTGCGCCACGCCATAAACCCCGGCTTTCAACACCTTCAAGGAAAGCAGCGCGCATTTCAAGCGCACCGGCCCCAATTCAATCCCCAGCAGGTCGAGGACGTCCTCTTTGTTCAACTGCTTGACCTCGTCCAGCGTTTTTCCGACGATTGACTCCATCAACAAGTCCGCAGAAGCCTGGGAGATGGCGCAGCCATGCCCGCTGAAAGCGCACTCCTTGACCCGCCCATCTTCACCCACCCGCAGGTCGACGCGAATGTGGTCGCCGCACAGCGGGTTTTCATCTTCAAATGAGATATCGTGAGGATTTAATTCACCCCGGTATTGCGGGTTTTTATACCTCTCGATGATCACTTCACGGTACATGTCATCCATAGGGGCTCATTTAAACCATTTTATCACTTTGTAAACACTGTTCGCCAGGGCATCCACTTCATCCATGGTGTTGTACAGGTAGAAACTGGCGCGAGATGAAGCAGGGATAGCCAGCTTATCGTGGAGGGGCATGGCGCAATGGTGACCGGCGCGAATCGCGATGCCATCCCCATCTAATATCTGGGCCACGTCATGCGGATGAATCCCTTCGATGGTGAAAGAGACCACCCCGCCCCGGTGTTCCGCCTCCGGGCCATACACCGTCACGCCGGGAATTTCCTCCAGGCGTTCGAGGGCATAGGCCGTCAGCCGGTGCTCGTGCTCAGCAATGGAATTCATCCCCACCTGGTTGAGGTATTGAATCGCAGCGCCAAAGCCGATGGCCTCAGCGATCGCCGGGGTGCCCGCTTCATACTTATGCGGCAGCTCGTTTGGGGTAAAGGAGCGGAGGAAGACCTTGCGAATCATATCGCCGCCGCCCATGTAAGGCGGCATGGCTTCTAAAATGGACTCACGCCCGTAAAGTACGCCGATGCCGGTTGGGCCAAGCATCTTATGGGCTGAAAATGCCAGGAAATCTGCATCCAGGTCGGTGACATCCACCTTGAAATGGGGGACGGACTGGGCGCCGTCTACTAAAGCCAGCGCGCCGGCTTCGTGGGCCATCTGGATCATGTGCTTAGCCGGGGTGATGGTGCCCAGCACGTTGGACATGTGGGTAAACGCCACCAGGCGGGGCTTAAGCTGGAGCAGCTCGCGGTACACGTCCAGGTCGAGCAGCCCATCCGAGCCGACCGGGATAAACTCCAGGCGCAAGCCCTTCTCAGCCGCCAGGATTTGCCAGGGCACCAGGTTGGAATGGTGTTCCATTTCGGTCAAGATGATCAGATCGCCGGGATTCAAATTGGCCCGGCCCCAGGTCTGGGCTACCAGGTTGATCGACTCGGTGGCATTGCGTGTGTAGATCACCTCTCGCGTTGATTGAGCCGAGATAAACCGGGCGATCGCTTCACGCGCATGCTCGTATGCGGCGGTGGCTTCTTCCGCCAGGGTATGCACCCCGCGATGAATATTTGCATTCGTCTGGCGATAATACGCATCCATCGCGTCGATCACCACCTGGGGCTTTTGGGAGGTGGCCGTCGAATCCAGGTAGATCAGAGGCACCCCAGGGCGCACTTCCCGCTTCAAGATTGGAAAATCTTCACGGATACGCTTAACATCGTATTCCGTCGTTTTTGTCGTATAGTTCATAAGGATTTTGTCAGTTAATGGTTATTATGAGGAAGAGCAGCCCTGGCTGGACGTTTCTGCGGCCGGCGGATATGGGCTGACTTCTGGGGAAACCAGAGGATATGATCGGGCACCATCCAGCCATCCGTCAGGTACACGTTGGTACGGAACTGGACGGCTACCAATTTTGCGTCTAATTGCACCACAATCCCCTTAAGCCAACCCCGAACGCGCGTACCGTTTTTCTCATGGTCGCAATATACTTCGACTAAATCGCCGACATCAACATTCTCTTCCGGCTCGGGAGCTTTCATAAAGGGATATTGTGTCATATTGATCTCCTGCAAAGTTTTAATACTTAATTTTAGCGAATATTTCTAAAAAAGATAGTCACATTCGGCGGATTAATTCCTGCCAGAATCCATCTTGTCGTGGATGGAGCGTTGAAAGCGCTGGCGGACCCCTTCAAATGGGATGCGCTGCATGATCGGGTCAAAGAAACCTTCCACAATCAACTGATTCGCCTCCGGTTCTTCGACCCCCCGGGTGAGCAGGTAAAATACCTGTTCCGGATCGATTTTTCCCACGGTCGCCCCGTGCGTGCAGCGCACGTCATCGGCCAGGATCTCCAGGCCAGGGATCGAATCTGCCCTGGCTTTGGGGCTGAGCACCAGGTTCCGGTTAGCCTGGTATCCATCCGTCTTGATCGCGCCAGGCGCCACGTAAATCATGCCTTGCCAGACCGAGCGACTATGGCCTAGCAGCGCACCTTTAAACAACAGGTCGCTGGTCGTATTGGGCGCCAGGTGATTCTGCTGCGTATCGTGATCGAGATGCTGATCGTGATCGGTGAAATAAAAGCCCGACATGCGTCCCACTGCGCCCTGGCCGACCAGGTCGAGGTCAGAAAAATTCTTGGTCAGGTGGCTGCCCATCGCTCCAAAAATCCATTCCAGGTTGCCATCCGCTTCGACCCGGACTCTCTCGTGGCTGAAGTTCCACACGTGTTCGCCCCACGATTGCAGCTCGACAAAGCGCAGCGAGGCCCCCCGGCCCACGTGCACTTCGACCAGGCCGCAGTGGAGCGACTGCCCGTCCACCTCGGTGTTCGAAGCGGCTTCATGGACATAGGTGACCGAAGCGCCATCTTCCACCCACACCAGGATATGGGAAGCATGCGCCAGGCCAGCGCCGGGCCCCCATAACAGGCTGTGCAGCGGGTGCGTCACCTGCACGCCCCTGGGTATGTAAACCAGGATGCCGGTTTGAGCCAGCGCGCCAGCCAGCGCACCGAACTTGCCCTCATCTGTCCTGACGATCTGCCCTTTTAACCGGGCGACCAGATCGGGGCGTTCTTTTTCAGCGCGCGCCAGGTCGGTGAACAGCACGCCTTCAGCCGCCAGGTCAGGGGCGAGCGTTCCCTGCGAGCCGCCTGGCATCAAGACCACCTGCCCACCGGGGGCGTCATCGGCCACCGGATTCAACAGGGCGTCGGGGACGGGCGCCAGGTCCAGGTATTGGTTTGCACCGGGGAGACGGAACGAGCCCAGCGGCAGGCTATGGATATCCGTCCTGCGCCAGGCCTCATCTTTTATGGTCGGCATGGGCAGGCGCTGAAAATCCTCCCAGGCTCTTTCCCGGTAGGCCCGCAGCCCAGCATTGGAAGATGCCGGAACCTGATCCCGGGTAAA
This sequence comes from Chloroflexota bacterium, assembly GCA_021789855.1. Taxonomy (GTDB): domain Bacteria; phylum Chloroflexota; class Anaerolineae; order Anaerolineales; family Anaerolineaceae; genus JAJYIW01. Next base: position 3,815 of record JAJYIW010000079.1, read on the forward strand.
TTGAAACGCTTGCGGCGCCGCTTCACCGCGTCGCGTGCGGGTTATGATGACCGGTTTTTCACTCATGCGTCTTTTCTTTTGTCCTCATCGTTACCCGACTGAGCCCGCCATTTGAAGCTGGATCAGCCGGTTCATCTCTACGGCATATTCCATGGGCAGCTCCTTTACCAGCGGTTCAATGAAACCTGAGACCACCATGGTGGTGGCTTCTTCCTCGCTGAGGCCACGGCTCATCAGGTAGAACAACTGCTCCTCGCCCACCTTGGAAACAGACGCCTCGTGCCCGATGCTGACATCTTCCTCATCGATCTCAATCGAGGGGTAGGTATCCGAGCGAGAGGCAGGGTCGAGCAGCAGGGCATCGCACACCACATTGGAGCGGACATCCTCGGCGCCTTTGAACACCTTGAGCAGCCCGCGGTAAGACGTGCGCCCACCGCCGCGGCTGATCGACTTCGAGGTGATTTTGCTGCTGGTGTGCGGGGCAAAATGAATCACCTTGCCGCCCGCGTCCTGGTGTTGGCCCGGCCCGGCAAACGCCATCGACAGGATTTCGCCGTGGGCGCCTGGCCCCATCAGGTAGCACGAGGGGTACTTCATCGTCACTTTCGAGCCCAGGTTGGCGTCTACCCACTCCATGGTGCCGCCTTCCTGCACCATGGCGCGCTGCGTCACCAGGTTATAGACGTTGGTCGACCAGTTCTGAATGGTGGTATAGCGCACCCGCGCTCCCTTGTTGACCACAATCTCAATCACGCCGCTGTGGAACGAATCCGTGGTGTACTGCGGCGCGGTGCAGCCTTCCACATAATGCACCTGCGAGCCCTCATCGGCAATAATCAACGAACGTTCAAACTGGCCAATGTTGGCTAAGTTCAGGCGAAAATAAGCCTGGAGGGGTAAATCCACCTTGACCCCCTTGGGCACATAGACGAACGACCCGCCCGACCAGACCGCGCTGTTGAGCGCCGCGAATTTATTATCCTCAATGGGGATTACGGTGCCAAAATATTGGCGGAAGAGGTCGGGGTGCTGGCGTAAACCCTCCTCAATACTCAGGAAGATGACGCCTTGTTTGGAAAGCTGCTCCTGAATACTGTGGTAAACCATCTCGGACTCATATTGAGCCCCCACCCCGGCCAGGAATTTTCGCTCGGCCTCTGGAATGCCCAGGCGGTCGAAGGTATTCTTGATGGTGTCCGGAACGTCATCCCAGGACTTGCTGCTGGTGGCCTCCGCCGGCCGGACATAATAGTAAATATCATCCAGGTGAAGCTGGCTCAGGTCAGCGCCCCACGTGGGCATCGGACGCTGTAAAAAATGCTCCAGGGCTTTGAGGCGAAACTCCAGCATGAAGGCTGGCTCGTGTTTCATGGCCGAGATTTGCTCGACGACTTCACGGGATAGCCCTTTAGGCGTCCGAAAGACGTTATTATCCGGATCGTGAAATCCGAAGCGATAATCCCCCAGCGTTTCCAAAAACTCAGATTGAGGTTTGTTACCCATAAAACACCTCCACTAGTGTCAATAACAGTGGGAAAACCCACCAGCCCGGCCAGCCATCAGGAGAGCGCCGTTTCGTACTTCTCCCGCACCCAGTCATAACCATGCTCCTCCAGGTGAAGCGCCAGGTCGGCGTCTCCCGACTCGACAATCCGTCCATCCAGCATGACGTGGACGACGTCGGGTTTAATGTAATTCAAGAGGCGCTGGTAGTGGGTAATCAAGAGGACGCCCAGATCGGGCCCGCGCAATGCATTAATGCCCTCAGAGACAATGCGCAATGCGTCGATATCCAGGCCTGAATCGGTTTCATCCAGGATGGCAATCTCGGGCTTTAGCACGGCCATTTGCAGCACCTCCGTGCGTTTTTTCTCTCCGCCTGAAAAACCATCGTTCAAGTAACGCCCAGCAAAGGCGTGGTCCATTTTCAAGTAGTCCATGCGATCGCGCAGCATATTCCTGAACTCAGGAATCGGAATCCCTTTATCTTCAGGGTTTTGCGATTTTCGCCGGGCATTCAAAGCGGTTCGCAAGAAATTCGCCACCGTCACGCCAGGGATTGATACCGGATATTGGAACGCGAGAAAAAGTCCCAGGCGGGAACGCTGGTCGGCTTTGAGCGCCAGGACATCTACACCCTTGAATACCACTTCCCCCTGGGTAACGTGGTAAGAAGGATGGCCCATCAACGTATAGGCCAGAGTCGACTTGCCCGTCCCGTTCGGGCCCATAATGGCGTGCACTTCGCCTTTCCTGACCGTCAGGTTGACCCCTTTTAATATTTCCTTGCCATCGATTCCGGCATGCAGATTATGGATACTCAGCTCATCCATGCGACAAAACTCCTTGTAATATAAATAACGCCTTCAAAGCCTGGCACATTATAGCATATACAGATAAATTTGTCAATTATTATGATAAAAATATACTATAATATCCAGCACGGTTATTATAACACGGGTTGCCCCCAGCGTCAATATTTACGATAATAATCTATATTATTGACAAATTATCGGAGCGTATGATATACTATATAGGTATAACAAAAATCAATGAAACGGTCGTTCTTCGTATGAAAAGTACTCGCGAAAAAATACTATTCACCCTGCTCAATCACCCCGGCTCGACCATTAATGATATGGCCGAGGCGGTTCACATCAACGCCATCTCCGTCCGGCACCACCTGTCCAACCTGGAAGCCGATGACCTGGTGACGTCGGAAGAAGAACGTCATGGCGTCGGCCGGCCGCGACAGGTATACTTTTTAACCGACAAAGGCCAGGAACACTTCCCGACCAAGTACCTGCAGCTCACCACGCGGCTGCTGGATCACCTGAAAGAAAACTTCCCGGCTCCAATCGTCAACAATCTGTTTGTCCAGATGGCCTCTAAACTGGCAGCCAACTCCCCTCAACAGAGCCATGATCTGTCGATCGAGGCGCGGTTGGATATCGTCAAGGACTTGCTGGCCCAAGAAGGATTCACGGTCGAATGGGAAAAGGTTAACGACCAGTATCAGATTAACGAGCTGGCCTGTCCCTATTACCACATCGGACAGAACCACCCTGAGGTGTGCACTATCGATCAAACCCTGATCTCGACGGTGTTGTCCATCCCGGCGGAAAAGATCAAGTGCGTCTTACGCGGGGATAGCCTCTGCACTTACCTGATCAGCCAGCACGAGCTTGCGGAGAAAGCGCTATGAGCGACGCGCAGCCCACCAACCGGCCGGTATGGCAGGCCGAATCGACTCATCCCGAATTGATCGAGCCTTTCCTGGAAGCAATGCGTTCCATCGTTGACCCAGAAATCGGTCTGAACATTATCCAGCTTGGGTTGGTGCGTGACCTGGCTATTGAAGATGACATCGCCGTGCTGACCATGATCCTGACCACCCCTTTCTGTCCTTACGGGCCGGCGATGATTGAAACCACCCGCCAGAAAGCCGAAGAGGCGTTGAAGCGCCCCACTTCCATCTCATTAGGCATGGAAGTGTGGGATTTCTCAATGATGGAAGATGGCCTGGCCTCGGATTGGGGCCTGTACTAGCTCATCTTAAATAAATTCATCAGCTTCATGGCGAGCCCGGTATCGCCGGATACGCGGATTTTGCCTTGCATAAAGGCGCGCATTCCATCCAGTTTCCCGGAAAAAATATCCATAATATCCCTGGTTGCAGCCGTCAAAGTGAGGCGAGGGTTTACCGCCGCGCTCTTATCGACCGTTACAGCCTGATTGCGGATGGTCATCGCCCAGTCGCTGGCCTGGTCGCCGGTGAGATGAAACCCGATCACCGCATCGATCCCGGCAGCTCTTTCAGGATGGAATGCCGAAGGAATCTTTTGCATGAATTCATCAATGGTCATATTGTCCATGGCTCACCTCTGGTAGGATTATTGGAATAATTCTAACATAATCCCATCTTGACAATATAGAATATTTGTTCTATAATAGGGTCAGATCTTTCAAAACAATGGAAGCCGAAAGATCGCCTGTGTCAAGGAGGTAGGTATGTCTCAATTATTCAATCCTTCCCAGAAATCAACCGCCAAGAGCTGGATCGAGCAGGCCGCCCTGCACCGCGGTATTTTCTTTACCGGGTTAATCTTAACCGCCCTGGTGGCTTTCGAGGCCTTCAATTACAGTACAACCCAATACTCGTTGCTGGACCTGCTGGGCAAGATGGAGTTTGCCGGGGTAAAATGGGCCACCATCCTGGCCATCGCTTTCTGCGGGATCGACTTCGCTGGCATTGCCCGGCTTTTCACCAACGACCAGGGTAGCAAGGAGCCGTCTGAGGTGTGGTACCTGTTTGGCGCCTGGTTCCTGGCGGCGACGATGAACGCCATTCTTACCTGGTGGGGAGTGTCCATCGCCATTCAAGATAACATTTCAAAGAGCTCGCCGGTAATCGACCCGAACCTGCTGTTAATCGCCGTTCCCATCTTTGTGGCGGTGATGGTCTGGCTGATCCGCATCCTGATCATCGGCACCCTTTCCTATGCCAGCGACCGCCTGTCCTACCCGGTCGAGCGACCGGCAAACCGCTATACCAACCCGGTGAGCCCCATCGCGCGAGGCCTGGCGCCTGAACGGCGCTCCATCCCCGTCTCGCAGCCCGCCAGTTACAACCGGCCGGCCATGCAAGCAGCGTCCAGGAACGTCCCCGACGCGGCTCGCTTACCAGAGACGGAGGATGAGGCTGACCGCCGGGAGATACGCCAGGGGGTGATCGCCGCGCGACCCGAGCCCGTTTACCAGAACCTGGCCAGCAGCCACCGGCCGCCATCCACACCCACGCGGCAGTTTTAAATTGACAAAATAAAGCTCCCATAGTAAGATTGCGACCGTTGCAATCGATGGCGAGGTAGCTCAATGGTGGAGCAGGGGACTCATAAGCCCTTGGATGTGGGTTCAAATCCCACCCTCGCCACTCCCAAAAATCACGGTTATTTCTTTTACCCCTTACCAACGTTGCATTAACCAACTCGTATTTAGACTTATTCGGGATGGTTAATGCCCTTTTCGGGACGGGGAGAAATTTTGAAAGGGGTATGGAGGGCCGAACGGCCCTCCACACCCCTTTAGACACCAACCCTCCCCCAGGGTGTTTTGACCGGGAGGCAGGTGCATAATCGAAGCCCGATGTATAATAAATTATACAGAGATGCAAGGCTTTTTTAAATAGCTATTCCAACCAGGCGGGACGGGACCATGAATCAGCTCCCAACCGGAACTGTAACGTTCCTGTTTACAGATATTGAGGGGAGTACAAAGCTCTGGCAGCAGCATCCAGGCGTGATGCCGGCTGCGCTCAGCCGGCATCATGCCTTGCTGAGCAGGGCCATCACCGCACACAATGGTTATGTATTTCAAATCATCGGGGATGCATTCTGCGCGGCATTCATGACGGCAAGCGATGGATTGGGTGCCGCATTGGAAGCGCAGCGACAGCTGGCGATTGAAGAATGGGGAGAAACCGGAGCAATTCGCGTGCGGATGGCATTACACACCGGCAATGCAGAAGTACATGCGGGCGCATATACTTCAGGCGAATATGTTTCGGGATTAACCCTGAGCCGTACCTCGCGCCTGCTCTCGGTGGGTCATGGTGGGCAGATTCTTCTTTCGATGCCTGTTTGCGAGTTGATTCGCGATAATTTGCCCGCCGGTGTATCCCTAAGGGACATGGGCTTGCAACGGCTTCGGGACTTAATCCGTCCTGAGCATATCTTCCAGATTATAACGGATGATCTTCCTGCTGATTTCCCCCCTTTGAAAACACTCGACACGCTTCCAAATAACCTGCCCATGCAACTGACAAGTTTTATCGGACGGGAGAAGGAAATCGGCGAAATCAAGGAAATCATACAACATGCACGGCTCGTAACGCTTACGGGGGTAGGTGGGTCAGGTAAAACACGCCTGGCGATTAAAGTTGCCGGCGATTTGCTCGAGGATTTCTCCGATGGTGTATGGTTCGTCGAACTTGCCTCCCTGACCGATCCTGAGCTACTTCCACATAATGTCGCTACAGCTCTAGGTCTGCAACTGCAATCTGGGCTCACCATCCGATCCGCATTGATTGAATACATGCGGGAGAAGAAATATCTACTCTTGATCGACAACTGTGAGCACATGGTTGGCGATTGTGCAAAATTCGCCGATGAGCTTATACGCGCCTGCCCTCATCTGAAAATATTATCGACGAGTCGAGAGGGATTAGGCATAGCGGGTGAGTTTATCTACCAGGTGCCGTCGCTGATTATCCCATCTTTGGAGGAGCCGTCTCTCCATACACTGGAGCAAAATGAGTCAGCACGCTTGTTCATTGACCGTGCTTTGATGGTTCAACCCAATTTTACGGTCACCGATAAAAATGCGCCTGCACTGGCACAGATCTGTTATCAGCTTGATGGAATTCCCCTTGCCATCGAACTTGCAGCGGCTCGGATCAATGTTCTCTCCGTCGAACAAATCTCAGAGCGCCTGGTGGATTGCTTTCGTTTGCTTAAAGGCGGCAGTCGTACCGCTCTTCCCCGTCATCAGACACTACAAGCTCTGATCGATTGGAGCTACTGTTTGCTTTCGCCAGCCGAACGTATCTTGTTCAATCGATTGTCAGTATTTGCCGGGGGATGGACGCTGGAGGCAGTTGAGAGCATTTGCGCTGGAGATGGATTAGAATGTTTTGATGTCCTTGACTGCCTGCAAAATTTAACAGCCAAGTCGCTTGTAGTCGTCTCAGAGGGTGAAAATGGTCATTTGCGTTACCGGTTAGCCGAGACGATCAGGCAATACGCGCGCGATAAATTAGCAGCCTCTGAACAGCCAAACAGGTTTCGCGATCGCCATCTAGATTGGTTTATGGATTTCGAAGAGAAAGCACGCCCTAAGCTCTTCACGAGCGAGCAAATCGATATGTTGAATCGCCTGGATGCCGAGCATGATAATTTTCGGGCTGCGTTGGAGTGGTCCATAGAGGCCTCGCCCGATAAGGGACTGCAACTTGCGGCAGGTCTGTCCCGTTTTTGGAGGTTGCGGGGGTTCTGGTTTGAACGTCTGAGCTGGCTTAATAAATTACTTGATCATCAAAATGCGCAGGCCCCAATATCAGCCCGAGCATTGCCATTGATCGCACGCGGGGATTTAATATTGAGTCAGGGTGAATATGACGATGCAGAAGAAAATTTTTCAGAGAGCCTGCAAATATACCGGCAGCTTGGCGATGAAAAAGGCATCGTCGAAGCGCTGGGTGGATTAGCGCGACTCTCGATCCAACAAGAAAATTTCTCACGAGCAGGTGAATTAAGCAGGATCAGCCTGGAATTAGCGCGGAAAATTGGAGATCATTTGCAGGTCTCTTATGCGTTGAATCGTTATGCGTATGCGTTACGAGCACAGGGGGATCGGACGGGGGCCGATGAATTGCTGAAAGAAAGTTTAAATATTTTCACGCAGAAGGTGGATATCGGATCAAACCAGAACTTCTTTGCCAGCCCTCAATCAGAGAATCCCTTTTTTAGCCTCGCCATCTCTGAACAAAGTCAAGGAAATTTTGAAGGAGCGCGCCTTGTTTTTGAAGACGGGCTGGTTTTTTTCCGCAAGACGGGAAGCTCCCACGAAATCGCGTGGTTTTTACGATATTTAGCTAATCTTTCCTATCGAGAAGGCGATCTGAAAAGAGCGAGGGCTCTTTACCAGGAGGCACTCGAGATTGTGCAGGACTTGAAAGATAAATTTTGCCTGGCGCATACCCTGGATGGTCTGGCTCAAGTTGAGGATCGAGAAGGAAGTTATGAACAGGCCGCATTCTTTGCCCGGCAGGCTCTGAAGTTATGTGAGCAACTGGGAAGTAAGCCTCGGACTGCCCATGCACAATGTACTTTGGGCCTGACCCTCCTTAACACCGACCTTGCTGAAGCTGAGCGCTGGTTAAAATCCAGTCTTCAGATTCGGATAGCCTTGCAGAATAAGACCGATATCGCCGATTCGCTTGAGGCGCTCGCGAAGCTAAATTCTTTATCTGGGGACTCAGAGCGCGCCATAAAATTATTCGCCGTCGCAGGCGTGCTACGCGAGGCAATCTCCTTTCCGAAAACACGTGCTGAAAGCTTAGCATCAGAACGCGATCAGAATGGGCTGCGCGTCGAAGTCGGAATGGATGCGTTCAGTGCTGCATGGCATGAAGGCCGTGCTTTGGGATGGGAGCAAGCGATTAAATTAGCTCTGGCGGAAAAAACCAGTTAACTGAAAAGCCGCTTCGACATTGGATCGTCTGGTCGAAAATTCTCAGATTCGACTTACTCCTTGGTTTCCTCAATGATTGCTTTAATTCGCACCAACTTCGCGGATAGGACACGGTTGACCTTGCGTGAACGTTCCAATTGATCCCGCATATCCTTCACCGCGGGTTTGTCACTCTTGAGGAGTTCGTATTCGGTATCAATTTCCTTGAGTAAATTCTCTATCACAGACCGCCGAAATACCTGATGTCCGTCAACCAATGCTTGCCGAACGTATTCCATCCACATCTGATTACCTCTTGATTGATTTAGTTTCTGCCTTAATTCAGCCTGGGCGCAAGGGAAAAATTTTACCACCATCTGGCTTTGCTACAACAACTGGGAGTTACCTGATATACAACCCTGCATTTAATTTTATCATCTTATATCTTCACTATAAAAATCATCCGTTCCTCTGATATGAAACATCCCCCTTGATTTTATATCAGTGGGAAGATCTTCGCCATTATTTATCGGCTTGT
>JAJYIW010000080.1:0-10497 GCA_021789855.1 Chloroflexota bacterium
ACCGTGGGGATGATCCAATCGACCTGCTGAGCCGCGGCAATCTGCCGGATGGCGGGTAGGAAAGCCGCCTCTCGCGCCAGGGGCACCTGGAAGAATGGCACACCCGGGCTATCCAAACAGCGGCTGTCGGTAACGACCAGGGCGATGCCCCGTTGGGCCAGTAACGCTGACAGGGCGCGACCTGCCGGCCCCCCGGCGCCGGTCACCAGGATTTTTGTCATTTTCCCACCTTTCTATATGGCCGATATCATGCGAGCGATTTCAAAGCCTTCGGCGTACTCGATCTTGGCCTGATTCCCCCTGAAAGCCAGCTTGCTGCGGATCAGGTTGGGCTTCATATAGGGCTTCTCGTGCTGATCCCAATGGGTCTGAATGGCTTCTATCTTGACATCCACGTAGCCACACACGTCGATGTAGTAATTGGGAACGAAATCCTGGGTGACCGAGGGGCTTTCGTAACACAAGATCGACACCGGGGCGTTGCGCAGCGCGCGCAGGGTGGCCTCGTATACCACCTGGTGATCCTGGTGGAGGTCGTGGCGAGAATGGGTGAAGACCAGGTTGGGGTGAAACTCGTTGACGATATCTTCGATGACCCTGACAATTTCATTGGCCTCCAGGGACATCTTCGTATCGGTGAAATCCATGATGCTGACGGCGTCAATTTCCAGGAAATGGGCGCTGTTATGGGCCTCGCTCAAGCGGGATTCGCTGTCGCCGCCGCGCTCACCGTGCGAGAGCACCAGCCCGGTGATCTGGTAGCCGGTATCGTGAAGCTTGGCCATGCTGGCGCCGACGGCAATCTCGATATCGTCTGGATGGGCGCCAATCACAAGCACCTTCCCTGGCTCGAAGCTGCGTTCGACCACGATTTTTGCGTCCAGGACGAACAGCAGGATCAAGGTCTGGCCGATCAGGTTGGTGTAAGAAGCGGCCAGATCCGTCCACGCCCCGATGGTGGTCTCGGGGGCGCTCGATATTTCGACCGCCAGCCGGTACCCATTTATCAGCAGCAGGCCGGCGGAGATTCCACCGATGATCCAGTATAACCGGGGGATGCGCTGGGTAGAGCGGATGATCTCTTTTCGCCGGATGAAAAGGTAGGTGAGGATCGTGAGGGATATTAAAATTGAAAAAAGGTGTTCAAACCAGGGCCTTACGAGTAATTCCAGAGACATAAAGGTTCACCATGAAAAAAGAACTAAAAAACCATCCTATCCTGACAATGATGATGAATGATACTATAATTTGTGCTTGAATGGAGGGATTGGTAGCATCATGACCTGTGACAAGAGGAACCGTGAATATTGATCGCGTGGCAGTTGGGATAGGACTGGCGTTACTGGCCGGATTGGCCTGGTGGAATGAGGCGCGCACCCACGGGCGAGCGCCGGCGACAGCCCGCGCCTGGCTCGCCTGGATTTCGTTGGTGCTCCTGGCGCTGTATGGCGGGTGGTGGCTCGGCCTGTGGGCTGCCGGGCTCAATGCGCCGATCACGATCACCAGCCCGCAGCCTGGCGCGACGGTAAGCGCGCGGGTTCAGGTGGAAGGCGAAGCGCACAGGCTGCCAGCGGGCCAGTCCTTGTGGGCCTGGGCGCAGCCGGTTCACGGCGGGAGCTGGACGTTGCCGCACCAACCGCTGCTGATCCAGCCGGGCGGTCACTGGGCAGGGGTGGTGTTTGTGGGCAGCGAGGGCGACCAGGGCCAACCGTACACGATTGTGGTGGCCAGCAGCCCGGCCCAGGCGTTGGGCGCCAGCCCAAGCCCGGCGGCGCTCAGCCAGATGGTGGTGCTGGCCGAGGTGACGGTGCAGCGGCGTTAACTCAATTTGGCGCTGCCCATGCCTGGTCAAGGGTGGCCCAGCCGGCTGCGCTCAAATAGATGCTGGGCGTGATCCACAGGGATGGGAGGCCTCCCTGGATGGAAGCCTGTATTCCCCGCGCCAGCAAATCTGCCGGAAGGGTGCTATTGTTCGGCCCCCATAATCCGATGGACATGATTATTTTATCGCTCCCGTAGCGGGCGAGATACGCTGCGGCGGTAGCCAGCGCCTCGGGGGGCTGGTTTTCGAGGTAGTAATAGCCCCACACCACCAGCTTGTCGACGTGCTGGAGCATGAGGGCATAGTTGAGGCCAAATTCATTGCCCCCGGTTTCCGGGTGGCTCCAGGAGAGGGGGACATCCAGGTAAAAGGCTTTCCCATGGGCGTGACAGGCGTCGGCCAGTTTTGCCAGGTAAGCGCCCAGCAGGTTCGAGCGCCAGGTGCCAATCGAGGGGTCATCGATGTTGATTTGCCCGTTGGACAGGCGCGGCCAGTCGGCGCGACCGGTGGCGGCCTGGTACGAGGCCAGCTCGGCCGGGCCATATCCATCCAGCCGGTAGCTCAGCTCGGTGAGGGAGATCGAGTCGACCTTGGGATAATTGGCCGCGATATACTCAACCATCTGGAGAAGATACTTGCCGTAGTTACCGTTGACCAGCTCCATGGTGCCCACCAGGTTAGGATTGGGCTGGCCGAGGGCGTTGATCGCCGCGGTGCCGGGGTGGGCGGCGATGTAGTTGGGAGACAGCACGTCGATCACGGCATTGATGTGGGCAAACTGGCCATAGCGAGTGGAATCGGCAGCCAGGATATCGACGCCGCTGTCTTTGACCGAGCTGGACACGAACTCGGGGTGGTCGCGCCAGTTCAGATAGGCCCACTCGACCCGGCCAGCGGACAGGGCGACCAGGTTGACCTGGGCGGCGCGCAGGCTCGCTTCAATGGCGGGCGCTTCCGCCTGGCTGTTCTGGTAATTGTTGTATTGGACGCGCACCGCCCGGATGGGGGTGGATTGGGCCGCATCGGCGGTGAGGGGAGGGTTGGTGGTGATGATAGGCAAGAAAATAAAGGGGTAGCCATCCGGGGTGGAGGGCGTCGACGTGGGGGAAGCCTGGGCGAGTTGGGGAATTAAGAGCGGGGTGGCCAGGGCCACGGCGGCTGCCAACAAAAGGGCCCCTCTGATTTTAGAAAATACCTGCATACACACCTCTCTACCAGTAAATTTTGCCTGACCTTATACAGGCAGTGGAAAAAGGGTGACAAAAACGATACAATTGGGTGGGATATTGTTCCAGGTATTATATCACAATTTATGTCAGGCGGGAGACAGATTACTTCGCTCGCACAGCCTCATTCGCAATGGCGAGTAGGGCTAAGCCACACAGGCCATGACGGGCAGGGTAAAGCCGGCCGGGAGGGCCAGGCCGTTTACCTGGGCGCTGCGGCTATTTTACGTTCACTTCCAGGTAAGCTTTGGCAAAGTTATCGCCGGTGGTGAGGTTGACCAGGTACCACAGGGTGAAGGCTGACCCGACCTTATTGGGCGCGGTGAGGGTGACCTCCAGGTTGATCGACCCGCCGGGGTTGACCGCCTGGGGGAGCAGGATCAGATTGCCCTGGGGCGCGCCGTAGCCGGACATTCCCCCGACCCAGCGCAGGCCATAACCGGCGCCCCAGGTGGTGGTGCCGGAGTTGTAAAATGTCCAGGTCACCTGGACCGCCTGGCCCGGGCTGACCACCAGCCCGTCCTGCGGCGATTGGTTGATCACGATACCCAGGTCACGGAACGCTGAGGTCGGCGAGGTGGTCGCTTCCGCGGAGGGAGCGGCGGTGAGCGAAGTGGAGAGAGTGGTGGTCAAATCCATGGTCAGGTTCACCGTGGGTGTAGGCGTGGCCAGGAGCTCGCCGGGAAGCGCGGTGGGGATGGGCGTGGCGGATGGCGTGCCCGGCCCGAGCGTGTAAGTCCACACCGGGTGCAGCGTGGGGGAGATGGTCGGCGTCGTGCGGGTGCGGGTGGGGAACAGGGTGAAGGTGGGCGGAATGGGGGTGCGCGTGGGTGGTAAGGGAGTGGCCGTCGATGTCGGCGGCAGTGGGGATGGGCTGGCCGCCAGCAGCGTAGGGGTTGGGCTGGCGCAGGCAGCCAGGCCCAGCAGGAAAATGCCAACCAGACTTCCAAGGATGATGGGTGAACGATGGCTCATTAGCCCCTCCCAAGGGTATTTTGAATAATGGTATTGTAACCCGGATGGGCAAAAAAAGATAACCGGGCTGGCTATTTTTTCAGGTGGTGAGGCACATCGATGATGACTTGCTGGTAGCCGAGGGTGCGCCGCCGGTGCAACAATGCATTGCGGATCAGCATGGCTGATTGGTTGTGCAGCACGCTCTGCCACCATTTGGCCGGGATAAATTCGGGCAATACGATGGCCGAGAGATGCCCATCGTGTCGTTCGCGGTCGAGCTGGTCCAGGAAATCCAGGAGTGGTCCGACCAGCGAGCGGTAAGGAGAAGGTAAAACCACCAGGGGGACGTCGGGGAACCAGGCTTCCCATACCTGGCGCACGGCCTCGCCATGGCCGGGCTCCAGCTCCACGTACACGCCGGTGACGTCTGAGGTCATCCCGCGGGCAAAATTAACCGCCTCGATGATCCCGCGGTGGACGCCCGAAATCGGGATGACCACGCGGGGGATGATGGCGGGTGTCAGCGAGGGCGGCAGGCCTTTGAGGGATAGCTGCCTGGTCACGTTGCGGTAGTGCGACCGGATTTGAAGAAACAGGAAGATTAACAAGGGGATGAAAATAATGGAAACCCAGGCGCCCTGGATGAATTTGCTGACGGCAATGATCACCAGGGTCGTCCCCGTCACCAGCGCGCCCAGGCCGTTGATGCCGGCCTTGAACGGCCAGTTCTGGCCCTTGAGCCGGAACCAGTGGGCTACCATGCCCGCCTGGGACAGGGTGAAGGCCAAAAAAGCGCCTACGGCAAACAACGGCACCAGGGCATGCGCACTACCCCCAAACAGGATGATCAGAAAGGCGGTTGCGGCGGATAAAAGGAGGATGCCATTGGAAAAGACCAGGCGGTCACCCAGCCCGGTCAACTGGCGAGGTAAAAATCCGTCCTTTGCCAGGATGGCGGTGACGCGGGGAAAATCGCTGAAGCTGGTGTTGGCGGCGACCGCCAGGATCAATAAAGTGGTGACCTGGATCAGGATATACAGGGGGCCATTTCCCAACAGGCTCCGCGCCAGCGCCGACAGGATGGTTTCATCTCCCACGGGAACCACCCCCAGGTATTGGGTCAATCCGATGCTGCCCAAAAACAGGAATCCCATCAAAAAGGCCATGATGCTCAGCGTCCGGCTGGCGTTTTGGGATTCGGGTGGTTTGAAGGCCGGCACGCCGTTGCTAATCGACTCGATGCCGGTCATGGCCGTGCAGCCGGCTGAAAAGGCGTGCAGGACCAACACCAGAGTCAGCGGGCTGACGGCGGCGGGCGGAGAAACAGGCGCGACCGGGCCTTGCAGCGACAGGCGAATCAGGCCATACACCAGCATGGGAATGTAAGTGACTAAAAACAGGTACACCGGTACGGTCATTATCGTGCCGGTTTCGCGCAGGCCGCGCAGGTTAGCCAGGGTGATGACCAGCAAGAGGGCCAGCGCCACCTCGATCTGGTATGGCCACAGGGCAGGGAAGGCGGAGGCGATGGCAGCCACCCCGGCGGTCAGGCTGACCGCGGCGGTGAGGATGTAATCGATCAGCAAGGCGGCGGCAGCGATCAGCCCAGGGAGGGTGCCCAGGTTTTCGCGCGCTACGATGTAGGATCCACCTCCGGAGGGGTAGCCGTGGATGGTTTGGGAATAGGAAAACGCCACGATGGTCAAGAGGATGGTGATCGCCAGGCCGATCGGGAACGAGAGGCCCAGGCCGGCGCTGCCGGCGATCACGAGCCCCAGGTAGATTTCTTGATTGGCGTAGGCGATAGAGGAAAGCGCATCGGGGGAAAAAGCCGCCAGCGCGCGTATTTTATTTAAGCGTTTTTCGATCAGCTCAGCCGTTGGCAGGGGAGAGCCGATGAAGAGTTCTTTGAGCTTTCCGTACAGAATGGCCTCGTAGAAACACGCATTAATCGTTCAATGTATTTATAGCACAAAAATAAGGATGGAGGGAAGAATGAATCGCGGAACCCCCAGAAGAAGGGTTCCGCGTTTTCTGGTAGGGGCGACCGCTGTGAGCCTGGAAGAGCGCTCGTTCACACAGCAAGGGTCGCCCGTTGTGGGATAGGAAGGGCGACCCGATCGGGGCAGATGGGATCGAGGATCGATGGTCACCGCGGGCTGGTGGGCGGGTTGATGGGCCCGGGTGGGTCGCTCCGACAGAGCCATCACGCCGGGGCGAACGGCTTTACACTCGAGAAGGGGCGGCGGGGGCGCGCTCTTCGGGCGGCTTCATGGTGCGGAAGTTGTAATACAGGATGAGGTCGTAGATAATTTTCAGCCCGCCGGAGATGAGAAAGGGCGCGCTGAGCAGGGGAATGCTGAGAAGAAAGCCAGTCACCGCGGGAGAAAAAGCAGCGCCTACCGAGCGAGCAATCGAGGTGACGCCGGCCGCGGCGGAGCGCTCTTCCGGGGAGACCACTGCCATGGTGTAAGACTGGCGGGTGGGCACGTCCATTTGCGAGATGCTGAAGCGCAGCAGCAATACCAGGATGGCCAGGGGCAGGGTGGGCATCAGCGGCACCAGGATGAGCAGGATGTTCGATGGGATGTGGGTGAACACCATGGTGTTGATCAGCCCGATTTTTTTGGCCATCCAGCCGGCGGTGAGGGCGGAGAAACCGGCCAGGATGTTGGCGCCAAAGAAGATGCTGCCAATCACGCCGGGAGCGATGCCGAAACGCAGGTGGAACCAGTAAGCCACCAGGCTCTGGACGACCAGCGCGCCGCCGAAGGCATCCAGCGAAAACAGGGCGCTGAGGCGCAGGATGATGCCGCGCGACGAGCGGCTGAGGCCGAGGGTGAATGGCTTGCCCTGCGCGCCGCCGGTGGCGGGTATTTCGATGGCGCTGGAAATGAAATTAAAGATGACCAGCAAAATCAGGCCGCCCAGGGCGTATCCCACCAGCACCGCGCGGTAGGAATTATAGGGGGTGAGGCCGGAAGACATCAGGCCCTGTGATAGCCAGCCGCCGGCCAGGGCGCCGGTGGCGGTGGCAAACGACCCGGCCAGGTTGTACCAGGCGAAGGTCGTGGTGCGCTGCCGGTCGGTGATCAGGTGGGTCAGCCCGGCCTGTTCCACGGAAAGGAACGGGCCGATTTCGTTCCCGCTGGGGCTGATCACCCCGATGATGGCGGCTGCCATCAACAGGAATAGATTGCGGGTAAGGATGAAAACCAGGCCGGCGCCGATCATGAGCAGGGCGCCGACGATCAGCGTCCGGCGGCGGCCAAAGCGATCGGCGCGGGTGGTGAGCCACAAGGTCACAACGGCATCGCCGGCCAGGGTCAGGCTGACCAGCAGGCCGACCTGTTTATCGCTCAGGCCAGCCTGGACCAGGTACAGCGCCAGGATAACGGAAAGGAACCCGTAGCAAAAAAGGCGCACAATACGAGTGGTGAAGAGGAGGACGATGTCTTTTTTAATCGCGATTTATCCCAATGAGTATTTTTTGGCCACGTCCAGGCGGCACCAGGCGTAGAGCGAGTCGTACAGCTCGAGCTGGTGATCGAGATTCTCCGCGTCTTCCGGGAAGCGCAGGCTGAAACCGCTGGCGATGGCTTCCAGGCCGCGGGCAATCGGATCCTTGTCGATGTCTTCCGCCACGTCGGCGGCATGGACGATCTGCGCCAGGCGCAGCAGGCCTGGCTCTTTGAGGCCGTATTTCTGGATGATCGATTCGAAAGAGCAGCGCCCATCGTGATGGCCCAGCTCGACCCCCGGCGCGTCAAACGGAATAGCGCCGGTCTCATTGACGACGTGCTCGATCTCGCTGGCCGGGATGAAGAGGAATTCTGCGTCGCTGTCAATAAAACGCGTGATCAGCCAGGGGCAGGCTGCGCGGTCGACGTGAATGTGGGAACGGGTGACCCATTTCATGGCAATTCTCCTTCTTAGTTGTAAAAAAACTAGGGCATCGGATTCTTGTTCGCCCAATCCATGCCCACGTGCACTTCGACATCGACCGGGGCATTGGGGGTGGGCACGTATTTGATCTGAGTTTCCGGGATGGACATGAGCTTGGCCAGGTAAGCCACGGTGTAAGGCTTGGCGGTGTACATCACGATGGAGCTGGTGTAGGCCGCCTGGGTGTTGCTGGTATCGACCACGTTCATCCCCTGGGCTTTGAGGTAATCGCCGGTGCGGGTGGCCAGCCCGGTGGTGCTGGAAGCGTTCTGCACGGACACCTTGGCCGCTTCGTCTTTCATCAAGGTGGCCACGTCTTTGCTCACCAGCGAGGGAGCGAAGCCGATTCCGGGGGTGAAGATCGAGTCGCGCAGGGCGCGCACTTTATCCGGCAGCGGGATGAGCACGTCCAGGTTGTCGCCCAGGGACTTGCAGTCGACGCAGCTCAGCATATCCGGGGTGATGACCGTCATCTTGACCTGTTCGGGGGGAATCTGGCGCACGATCAGGGCTAATTGAATGGCCTGGTCGAGGGTCATGTTGGTGTGGAACCCGGATGAAAATTGCTGGTAGAGTTCGGGCGCGCTGGCTAAAAGCGTGGGCCACATGCTGGGCTTCATGATGCGATTTCGAATGCCGATGGCCACCGCCTGCTGGCGCTTGGCGCGGTCAATGTCGCCCAATTGCGAGTAGCGGTCGCGCGCGTAACCCAGCGCTTCCAGGCCAAACAGGTGGTCGGTGCCCTTGGGGAGCAGGACAGAATGGCCGTTGAGGATGCCCACGCGGGTATCCTGGGGGATATCGATGGTGATGCCGCCGATCTTGTCCACGAAGTTGACGAAGGTGTAAAAATCGATCACAGCGACGAAGTTGATCGGCACGCCGATGAAGTTTTCCACCGTCTTGACCGCCAGGGCTGAGCCGCCGCCGGGGAGCTTTTCCGACTCGCCAAAAAAGTAAGCCTGGTTGATCTTCTGGTAATCGAAGCCGGGGATGTTGACCCACATGTCGCGCGGGATGGAAAGCAGCGCGGCCGTCTTGGCGACCGGGTCGAGAGTGGCCAGCATCATCGAATCCGAGTGGGGCACGTCGCCGGCCTGCCAGTCGCGGAAATCCAGGCCCATCACCAGGACGGTGACGCGGCTGGCGCCGTCCCAGGGGACGGCCGTGGGCTGGTCAACCGGCTGGTAAGGCGCCGCCGTGGGGGTGGCTCCGCTGGCGTTGGGGTTAGGGGTGGTGGTGGTAGAGGAGCCCTGGGGGAGGTTAATGCCGGGCAGCCCGGAATAAGCCCACGAATTGACAAAGCCATTGACCAGGTGGTAAACGCCCACGCTGGCCAGGATGGCCAGGATCACCGCGGCGGTGAGGATGATATAAGCGGCCCGGTTGAGGCCGCCGGCTTTTTTTAAAAGGGAACGAAAAAAAGAATTGAAAGGTTGCATAACCTGTAACCATGCCCGCGGGCCAGGCCACAACGGGTTTAGGGATAATGGGGTCAGGGGCGCAGAAACCCGTTCCCCTGCCGGGGGTTAATGATAACACGATTTTAGCCCTGGATGTCACCTTATTCTGGAAAATTCGGATCTGAGCGAGGCTCATTGAGCGGTATTCAAATCATGGGGGCTCGATTAAATCAGGCCCATTCAGGCAAAGCAGGCTTGAGCGGGGCCAGATTGAAGTGATCAGCCTGCCGGGTAGCGCGCCAGCTCCTCCAGCAGGTCTTGCAGCGGCACGCGAGCCAGGGCCACCACCCGGTCGGCCCCACCGTAGGAGATGATCAGGTAACCCTGGTGCACGTAGCCGCCGGCGGGGAACACCACGTTGTTGACGTCACCCACCCGCTCGTAGTCCATTTCGGGCTCCAGGATGGGATAGGGCAGGCGGGCGATCACCCGCCGGGGGTCGGCCAGGTCGAGCAGGGCTGCCCCGGCGCGGTAAATCATCGGCCGGCCGAGGGAGACTTCAACCGCGTGGTAGATGAACAGCCAGCCCTGGGGGGTCTTGATCGGCGGGACGCTGCCGCCCACTTTGCCGCACTCCCAGGGGAAGGCGGCGCGCAGCACGGTGGAGGCTTCGACCCTCTCCAGGTAGCCCTGCCAGGCGTGCGGGTTCAGTAACTCCTCGAAGGAGTCAAAATAATCGATCTGGATGTTGGGCTCCACCCGGTGAACCAGGGCAATCTTACCCCCGATGCGCTCCGGGAAGATATAGGCATCTTTGTCCCAGCCCTCGTGGATGACCACCCCCAGCTTTTGCGCGGTGACGAAATCGGTGGTGCGCGCCAGGCACACCCGCGCGGTGTCCTGCCCGGCGGGGACGCCGTCCTTGTCCCAGCCGGTGTAGACCAGGATATACGCGCCATCAAAGGGGATCAGGCGCGCATCCTGGCACCCGGAAATGTCCCAGGGCTCGGAGGGCGCCAGCAGGGCGTGATCCGACTCGTAGAGCAGCCGGCCATCAGGAGACAGGCGGGCGTAGCGGATTTCGTCGCGGGCATAATTGGACTGGCGCGCGGGGTCAAAGTGGGTGCGCCACGCGCTGTAGGGG
>JAJYIW010000080.1:10507-12556 GCA_021789855.1 Chloroflexota bacterium
CAGGGCCATCCCGGCGTTGTATTTGGCGGTGGTGCGAGTTTCGGGGGTGGGTGGGGCCAGCACCACACCCAATCGTTCGAGTTTTATCATGGTATCTCTCCCACGGCGATGAAAGGACCGCCGAACCAGCCATTGGGCGATGGCTTAACGGTATTATACATCAGCCGCCTGGCCAGCAGGTTGCACGCTTCGCTGGCAACAAAGGGTATCCGATTCATACAGGTCTTTCTACAAAAAAGAGTACAATTACGGTTGACCGATTCGCAAACCCCCGTTTCTCATAACCGATGGTAGAAGTAAAAACTGATTCTCTGATTCGTACAAAGCTGCACCTGCCCTTCACCCGCCAGAGCCTGGTCACCAGGTCGCGGTTACAGGCGCGGGTGCTGGAAGGACTCCATGGGCCGCTGACGCTGGTCATTGCGCCGGCGGGCTTTGGCAAGTCCACCCTGGCGGCGTCGAGCGTGACGAAGGCGGGGTGGCCGGGGATTGCCCGGCCAGCCAGCGGAAAGCCAAAATGGCCAGGCTCTGGTCATGCTGAAAGCAACCGGCTTTATTTTATCTCGATCCACAGCGTAATCTGTGAAAAAGTGCGATAATGGAAGGGTAAAAATAACCGGTCCGACCGCTACCGCGCTATTAAATCTCTGGACGAGACTTTCTGTTCTATCAATTCGTTCATGGAGGAGCTTATGGATCGACCACTCGCCGACACTGCTTTACCTCAAATAGAAGCCTTGTTACTTCAATTTAATGATATCCAACGCCACCGCCAGGCCGAGGATTATTCGGACGTCGACATGGCCAGGGCAACCGAATTTATCACGGCTGGAATGGCGGCGATCCAGCGGATTGCCGGCGCTCGCAGCCCGTATGCCCTCCAGGTTGCGGAAGCGGCGGCGATCATCTCGCCCTACCACATCCGCCAGCGGATTCCTCACGTTGGCGGGGCGCTCAAAGCCCTGCGCACCGCCATCCAACAGGGCTACCTGGATAACCTGCAAGAGGGTATCCATGCTGGCCTGCTGGCTGACCTGCTGGATAGGGCCCAGGCGATTATTAATGAAGGGCAGAAAGAACCGGCGATGATCCTGGTGGGGAGCGTGTTGGAGGAGCACCTGCGGCTGATGGGGGCGAAAAATGGGGTGCCGTTGAAGGTGCTGGATGCCAAAGGCGCCAGCCATCCCAAGACCGCCGTCGCCTTGCAGTCCGACCTGGCCAACCGCGGGATGCTCTCTGACATCGATCAGAAGAGCGTGACGGCCTGGCTGGAGCCGTACGGCGCAGCGCTTCAAGGGGAGGCGGGTGGGATACCAGCGGAACAGGTCGAGCTTGCGCTGCAAGGGGTGCGTGATTTTATCACGCGCCACCCGGCCTGACCCCTAATCTAATCTTAACTGGAGGCATGGATGTTGGATTTTACAGGCATTCGCACAAAGAAGATATCGCTCAACGAGCTGACGGCCAATCTGGAGCCGTCGGACCTGGTGGCCTTGACGGATGAGATGGTGGACCGGGTACTGCAGCTTATTGCGAACGCCACCGACGCCGATGTGATCTTTAAGCCCTCCGACCCGGCAGCCAATGACCGGCACGCCGCCGACCCGGCCGAGGTGACCATGCCCTGGACGCTGGGCCACGTGGTGGTGCATACCACGGCATCGGCGGAAGAGGCAGCCGCGCTGGCGACGGAGCTGGCGCGCGGGGTGGCGTTGCACGGGCGATCGCGATATGAAATACCCTGGCGTGAGGTAACGACGATCGAGCAGTGCCGCGAGCGGTTGGATGAGAGCCGGCGGATGCGCCTGGCCAGCCTGGGGATGTGGCCGGATCAGCCCCACCTGGAGACGCTGGCCGAGCTGTGGGGCGGGTTGGCGCCTGTCAACGCGATGGGCTATTTCGTGATTGGCCTGATGCATGAAGACGACCACCTGGGGCAGATTGCGGAAATCGTCCGCCAGGCCCATGCTGCGCGTAGCCATTGAGGAAGAAAAAGAAGCAGCCACCACGGAATACACGGAAAACATGGAAGCAAAGCCGGGTTGAGTT
>JAJYIW010000332.1 GCA_021789855.1 Chloroflexota bacterium
GATGAAACAAAAAGAGATAACCATCCGGCGGGGTACGCCGGAAGACGCGGCATTATTGGCGGAGCTGGGGGCTGAAACCTTCGGCGATACCTTTGCCACGCAGAACACCGCCGTGGACATGGCGAGTTACCTGGCTGCTTCGTTCAGCCCGGCGATCCAGGCGGAAGAGCTGGCCGACCCGCGGGTGTCTTATCTGCTCGCGGAGGTGGAGGGAGAAGCGGTGGGATTCGCGAAGTTGATGGAGAGCCAGCCCGAGGCTGCCATCCACGGGCCGCGCCCGTATGAGCTGGTGCGCATCTATGCCCGGAAATCCTGGATCGGGCGCGGCGTGGGCGCTTTTTTGATGCAGGCCTGCCTGGACGAAGCGGCCCGGCTGGAATTTGAGACGTTGTGGCTGGGGGTGTGGGAGCACAACCCCCGGGCGCGGGCTTTTTATCGTCGTTGGGGGTTCATCGAAGTGGGCAGCCACGCTTTTACCCTGGGCAAAGATGTCCAGACCGACATTTTGATGGAACGCCCGGTCAGGTTATAATCGCCCGCTATCCCATGGATCCGGGCGACCGGTTTTGGCATTCTGGTGGGGGCGGCCCATTTCGATGGAAATGATCCGGGCGACCGGCATTGGCGTTCTGGTGGGGGCGATCCATTTCGATGGAAATGATCCGGGCGACCGGCATTGGCGGTTCTGGTGGAAGCGATCCATTTCGAGGGTTCATTGATCTGGGCGACCCGATCGGGGCAGATGGAATCCCTGGATGATCCATGCCCTGGGCAGGCGAACGAGCGTTTAGGGCCCGGGTGGGTCGCCCCTACACGGGGGCGCTCCTACGCGGGTTGCCCATACGCGGGTCGCCCATACGCGGGTTGCCCTTATGCGGGTTGCCCTTATGCGGGTCGCCCCTACACGGGTTGCCCCTACGTGGGTTGCCCCTATGGGTGTCGCCCCTACACGGGGGCGCGATTCTCCATCAGGTAAAGCGTGCGGCGGGAATCGGCCAGGGATTGGCGGTCGATGATGGAAAAGAAGGGGGCGAAGGCGGCTTCAAACCCATCCTTGTGATAATCCGGGAAGATGTCCTTGCGCGAAGCCAGCAGCCGCTGCACCTGCGAATCCTCCTTGGGAACGAATTCAATGATCAGCCAGCGACCCACGTGGCTGAAGAATTGAGCCAGGTCCCCCAGGGGCAGGTTGTTCGAGATGGCCAGGTGGTGGATCAGCGCCAGGGCCATGACCGTGTCTGGCTGGACGCGCTGGAAGAAGGCGCTGCGCTCCTGGTTATCCCAGCCGATGGCCGGGCTGGGGTTGGTCAGGTCCAGCACCAGGGGCAGCAGGTTGGCCTCGCCGGATTGTTTCACCTCCAGGTAATTGCGCTCAACCGCAGCGGGGTCGATGTCGGCTGAAACCACCGGGACGCCCATGGCAGAGGCCAGCCGGCTGAAGACGCCGGTGTTGGCGCCCAGGTCGAGCACACGCTGGGGGTGGATGCGCTCCAGAAAGCCCTGGACGGCGGCGCGCTTGGCGTCGAAGGCCGGGCGGGAATAATTGGTCGAGTCGTAGTAATCTGCCCATTCCGAGCCCGCCGGCTTCCAGGTGAGGGCGCGGGTGGTGGCTTCCAGGTTGGCGATCAGGGCCTGGTGGGAAGCGCGCGAGACGGATGGGCTGGTGTGGGCGACGGCAGCGCCCTGGGCGGCGTAGCGTTTTTGCGCCCCGGCGTGCAGGTGGATGTGCGAGAGCAGGCCGAAATTGAGGTGGGTGCGCCAGGGGAGCAGCCGGCTGGCCAGGTCAAGCGGTACGCCATCGATGGCCACCTGGAGCAGGCGGTTCAGCGAAGGGTCGCGCAGCGCCATCAATGCCAGGGGCGCCAGGAAATGCTGGCAATACTGCCGGTAGGCGTCCCAGGGTTTGCCTTCCTGGTATGTCTCAAAAGACAGGGTGTCGATGAGCACCGGCCGGCCGCGCCAGAACTGGACGTTGTAGGCGCTGGCGTCTTTAAGCGTCATGCCATAGGTCAATGCCGCCTGTTGGATGTGCAGCGTCAGCAGGGCGGCGTCTTTGAGCTGGGAGAAGCTCCATTCGTAGGGATAGGAGAGCACCGGCACCCGTTCCGGGGCCAAAACCCGGTAGGCCAGGTCAGGCAGGGGCGGTTCAACGGAGACTTCGGGGCTGTCGACCATCATCTGGTTCTTCACCAGGTGGGCCAGCAGGCCGGAGCTCACCAGGCGGTCATAATGGGGCTGGTAAACGCGGTTCACCTGCCGGTAGAGCTGCCCGTCGCGGGTAAAAACAAAACCGCTGGGATCGCGAAAGGAAGCCGGGAGGCGGTTACTTGGGCTGATCAATGGATGGGGGGGTGTGGTCATCGGCGGGGGGATCGATGGGCTGAGCCGGCTTGTGGATAAACCAGCCCTTGATTTTGCTCCAGAAGATGCGGATGGTGATTCCGATGGCGAGCAAGGCGCCCAGCACAAGCTGGAGAATCAGGCTGCCGCTGCCGGGATCGAGGTAAAGCAGGTAAAAAGCCGTGAGGCTC
>JAJYIW010000081.1 GCA_021789855.1 Chloroflexota bacterium
CCTGCCTGAAGCCCAGGCTGAAATGGCCGTTCCCGGAACACCGCCGGCGAACGCCGAACCGCCTGCCAAAACGACCGACCAGGTCGCCGAAGCAGCCCAGGCCCAATTCGATGAAGACGCCGCGCTGGCCTGGTTAGAAAGCCTGGCGGCGAAACAAGGTGCGGATGAGGCCACCCTCTTTGTAAAGCCAGAAGAGCGCCAGGAAACAGCCCCAGATTGGGTTCAACAAGCCATGGCCCAACCCGGTAAGGAAGTCGAGGCTGCTCCCATAGTGGAAGAGGCCGCCCAGGCCGAAGCGCCGGTCGCTGAGACCCCGGCAGTGGAAGCTATCCAGGCCGAGGCTCAGCCTGCGCCCGCCGTGAAAGCCCCCGTGGAAGAGGCCGCCCTGGCTGAAGCGCCAGTCGCTGAGGCCCTGGCAGTAGAAGCTATCCAGGCCGAGGCTCAGCCTGCGCCTGCCATGGAAGCCCCTGTGGAAGAGGCCGCGCAGGCCGAAGCGCCGGTCGCCGAGGCTCAGCCTGCGCCCGCCGTGGAAGCGCCCGTGGAAGAGGCCGCGCAGGCTGAAGCGCCAGTCGCTGAGGCCCCGGTAGAAGAAGCTATCCAGACCGAGGCTCAACCTGCGCCTGCCATGGAAGCCCCCGTGGAAGAGGCCGCCCAGGCTGAAGCGCCAGTCGCTGAAACCCTGGCAGAAGAAACCACCCCGGCTTCAATGCCGGCTCTCCCTGGAACGCCAGGCGAAGCGCTGCCCGAATGGCTCAAAGGTTTTGAAGCCGAGGAAACCAAGACCCCCACACAGCCCATCCAGGTCAGTTCCACACCGGCTGCCCTGGAGAAGCCAGCCGAAATCCCACAGCCGGCAGCAGAGACCCCCGATTGGTTGGCCAGCCTGGCCCAGGAAGAAGCCCAACAGGCGGGTATGCCAGCCATCGAAACGCCTGCCGCCCCGCAGCCAGCAACCGCCGCACCAGCGGCTACGCCATTGCCATCCAGCACAGCCGAGCCCCAGGCCATCCTGGCCCAGGCCCAGGCAGCCCTGAATTCAGGCCAGCTAACCAGCGCCCTGGATAGCTATGCGCAACTAATCGAATCGGGATCCCTGGTTGATGAAGCCATCCACGAATTGCGGGATGCCCTCTATCAATACCCGGTCGATGTCAACCTCTGGCAGACGTTAGGCGATGCGTATGTGCGCACCAATCGCCTCCAGGATGCATTAGATGCTTACTCTAAGGCAGAAGAATTACTCAGGTAACTGACAGGAGCTACCATGCTAGATAAATCTTTTGTCAAGGTATACACTGCCAACGGGTCGTTGGAAGCTGAGATGATCAAGATGTTACTCGAGAGTGAAGGGATTCCCTCTGAGGCGGTGCAAGAAAGCTACGGCATCGCCATGGGATTAACCATCGGCCAGGCTGGAAAAGCCGATATCTTCGTGCCGGCGGAATACGAGCAGGAAGCGCGGAAAGTCATCGAAGCCATGGAGAATAATTCCCTGGCAGCCCCCGACGACGAAAGCAATACCTCCGATCATGAGCCCCCGGCATAATTAAATTGGCTCTTCACCTTGACATGAGATCACGACCCATGTATAATCCTTCCGCTACGGTGAAGACAAGATGTCTTCATATAAGCGGAAATAAAGGAAGCGGATAGGAGTTTTAGCATGGTTCCACAACCAAAACGAAAGTTATCTAAAGGTAGGAGAGACCGCCGGCGTGCCCAAGATGCGCTGGTGAGCAATAACCTTGTCCGGTGCAGCAATTGTGGAGAGTTACGCCTGCCCCACACAGTATGCCCTA
This sequence comes from Chloroflexota bacterium, assembly GCA_021789855.1. Lineage (GTDB taxonomy): Bacteria > Chloroflexota > Anaerolineae > Anaerolineales > Anaerolineaceae > JAJYIW01. Next base: position 1,800 of record JAJYIW010000081.1, read on the forward strand.
ATTGCGGTTATTACCAGGGTCGCGAAGTGGTCAGCATGGAAAAAGAAGAGAAGAAATCATAATTTCCAGGCGAATCTGAAAAAAGGCCGAGCAGTTCTCGGCCTTTTTCATTATATTTTCCCTGCTTCACCTACAAAGCCCACGCCAGCATAAAACCCAAGATGGCCAGGACAATCCCAAGATGGAGAAAGAGATTGCTACTGCTGAGCCAGCCCACCGGGAAGATCTGAAAGACAAAATTGACCAGCACCAGCAGAATGCCCAGAATCGGCAACAGCCCCTTGCGGTGGGCCAGGAATTCGGAGAGATGATCCAGGAGGCGAGATACCCAGGTTAACATAGGCCAGACTCACACCTGTTCGGGGGCAGCCTTGATGAACGGCTGGAAGCGCGCCAGCAATCGACCGGGCAGGTTGCCCTGCATCAACACGCCGCCGCGTTCGTGGATAACGCTTTCCACCTGGCCCTGGTCGTGGAATAATGAAATTAGCTGGCCTTGCTGATATGGCAGCTTCACAGTAATGGCAACATAGGTCTCATACAATTGAGACTCGATCGCCTGGAGCAGCTCAGGGATTCCCGTGCCGTCTTTGGCCGAAATGGCGACCGCATTGGGCATCTCCGCCAGGGCTGGGCTGGCATTTTCCGGGTGGGCCAAACGATCAATCTTATTTAATACCGTGATCACCCCGATGTGGCCGGCGCCAATCTCTTCCAGGGTTTCATGCACCGCCTTGGCCTGGGCATGCACGTTGGCATGAGTCACATCCACCACGTGCAAGAGCAGATCCGCTTCAGCGATCTCTTCCAACGTGGCATGAAAAGCAGCGATGAGCTGAGTGGGTAATTTTTGGATAAAACCGACGGTATCCGTGAACAGGGCAACATGGTTTCCGGGTAACGGCACCCGGCGGGTGGTCGGATCGAGGGTGGCAAACAGCTGGTCTGCTACGTAGACATCCGTTCTGGCCAGGCGGTTAAGCAGGGTTGATTTTCCCGCATTGGTGTAGCCTACCAGGGCCACAATCGGCACATGCGTGCGCTTGCGTTGCGCGCGATAACGTAACCGGTGGGCTCGAACCTTCTCCAGTTCTTTTTTAAGGTGCGAAATCCGGGCGCGGATCTCGCGGCGGTCTACTTCGAGCTGGGTTTCACCCGGGCCGCGCAAGCCCACCCCGCCAACGCTCCCCGTGCGGCCGCCGCCGCCACCGGCCTGGCGCGCCAGGTGCGTCCAGGCGCGGGTCAGGCGGGGCAAGCGGTATTCATATTGGGCCAGCTCAACCTGCAAGATGCCATCCCGCGTGGTCGCATGTTGGGCAAAGATATCCAGGATCAGGGCTGTGCGGTCAAGCACGCGCACGTGGGGGCCTAAGCGGTCTTCAAGCTCGCGTTGGTGGCGGGGAGACAATTCATTATCAAATATCACCACGTCAGCCATTAAATCTTCTACCAGGGCCTGAATCTCTTCGACCTTTCCCGAACCGATAAAGGTTTCAGGGTTAGGCTGATCCAGGCGCTGGATCGACTGGCCTACCACGTTTAAGCCGGCTGTATCGGCCAACAAGGTAAGCTCGTTCAGGGAATCCTCAACCGACAAAAGGCCTTTCTGACCGTACAGGTCGACGCTGACCAGAAAAGCGTTTTCGCGAGGTGGTTTGGTGGGCTCGGTTATTTTTTTTGCCATAAAATCTTATCTCAGTGGGTATGGTGAACCCAGGTGACGATCCGCTGCATGGCTTCTTTCATCCTATCCGTGGGCGTCACCAGGGAGATGCGCAGGTAACCCTCGCCGTATTGGCCATACACAATACCCGGGGTGGTGCTGACGCCAGTTTCGGCAAGCAACTGCATACAAAACGACTCGCTGTCTTTGCGGTGATCGGGCAGGCCTGCCCACACATAGAAGGCAGCGGGGGGAACCTCGACCTGGAAGCCAGCCTGGCGCAAAGCCGACACGACAATATCTCGCCTTTCTTTATACACCTGGTTACGATCGTCGATCCATTCCTGGTCGCCCCTCATGGCCGTGATGGCTGCTTCAAGCACCGGGGTAAAGACGGAAGAATCCATCTGGCTCTTGTAGGTGTTTAAATACCCGATCACCTGGGCATTGCCTACCGCCATCCCTACCCGCCAGCCGGCCATGTTATAGGTTTTTGAGAGCGAGTTCATTTCCACCGCGACCTCTTTCGCGCCTTCCACCTGGAGAATGCTGGGGGCAACATATCCATCGAAGCACACATCCGTGTAAGGAGCATCATGAGCCACAACCACGTTATAACGCCGTCCGAAATCCACCGCTTGCTTGAAAAAATCAAGTGAAGCGATCGCCCCGGTGGGATTGTTGGGATAATTCAACCATAAGAGCTTTGCCCGTCGCGCAATATCTTCGGGCACGCTGGCTAAATCGGGGAGATAACCATGCTCGCTCAGGAGGGGCAGCGTGTAAATTTCCGCCCCGGCGATCTGAGCGCCGGCGGAGTAAACCGGGTAGCCAGGATCCGGGATCAGGGCCACATCCCCAGGGTTTAATAACACCTGAGCCAGGTTAAACAGGCCTTCCTTCGAGCCAATCAGGGCCAGCACCTCCTGGTTCACATCCAGGTCGACCCCAAAACGGCGTAAATAGTAAGCCACCACCGCCTGGCGAAAGGCTTTGCTGCCACCAATCGGAGAATAACCGTGGGTGTCGGACCGGCGGGCTGAAGCCTCCAGGGCATCAATAATGAAGTCGGGCGGAGGGAGATCGGGAGATCCCATATCAATCCGGATGACATCCATCCCCTTGGCCTGCAATGCGGATATTTTTTGGTTCAACGATGCGAAAAAATAAGGCTTGAAGGGTGCAATTCGATCGGCAGGTTTTATCATCATGCGTTTAAATCCTTGACACTAATGGTTTGCATTGAGCTGGTGGTTAATTAAGGTCGTAAAGAATTTCGCCGCGCGGGTGTCGGGCGGCGCGTTGCGCAATGGCAACAGAATATGAAAGGTTGAACCAGGGCAACCGGTTTCATCGAACCCCTGGGACTCGACCCAGATCGCCCCTCCATGAGCTTCGATGATCCCTTTGGTAATGGGCAAGCCCAGCCCTGGGCCACCCCCTTTATACTTCGTCTTCCCGCTGGAATGCAGCGCCACATCTCCCAACTGGCTAAACTTCTCAAAGATGACCTGCTGGTTTTCCATGTCGATCCCGATGCCGCTATCTGTAAAAGTCACTTCCAGGAAACCCGGCAATTTTCTACCGCCGACGGTGATCTGGCCTTCATCCGGGGTAAACTTAATCGCGTTGATTAACACATTCCGGAATGCCTGCAACAGGCGCTCGGGATCCCCATAGGTCATCTCATTCCAGCCGGGATATGGATTGAGCACTAGTTTCTGCTGGCGCTCCTGTAACGAGGACGATAGATCGCTTTCCAACACCTGCAGCAACCGGTTCACCCACACCGGTTGGAAATTTAACGCCAGGAGGTGGTTGTCAATCATGGATACATCGATCATATCATCGATCAGCCCCTTCAAGCGATACGTCCCTCGTTCGATGCCCGATAATAAGAGCTGCCAGGATTCGTCATCCCCGCGGCCGGCAAGCGCTTCATGCAACATGGCAGAATAACCCTCTACCAGGGTGAGGGGCGTTCTCAGCTCATGGGCTGCCAGAGCAATAAAATCAGATTTGGATTGGTCCAGCCGTTCCACCTTTTGCCGGTCATCGTTGAGCTCAGAGCGAATACGCTTGGCTGCGGCTTCACCAGCGGCCTTTTCAAAGGCGTAGGCAAAGCTCGGGGCGAATCCATTCAAAACCTCCAACGCCTGCTGAGGTTCCAGCGCCTCCCGCACGACTTCATGGGTGGCCATCATCATTTCGCCGATCAGGTGCGGCAGGTTAAGGGACGCATCTTCGCCTTCCGCCAAAGGCGGAGCGGCCAGCCAGAGCTGAATCAAACCATCCAGCCAGGCCGCCTGCCCGGTCTCAACGCTTTGAAGCCACAACGTATAAGATTGGTTTAATCGCTCCCGATAGTCGTCCCCTGCGATGGAAACGGACGCCATCCGGTTCAACCATGCCGGCCGGAGCTGCTGGAGAAGGTCAGGAATCTGCATAATGAAGATAGTTTACGACATCTTCTAGAAAATATCAATTCACCTGAGATGGCCAGGGGTTTAGCCATTCCAGCAAAGTCTGGCCAACCATATATAGGCTGTTCGCCGAGATTTTATCGGCGGTATCCTGGGTCGTATGCCAGTAAGGGTAATCAAAGTCAATCAGATCGACCGCGGCTATCCCGGCCTGAAGGAAGGGCGTGTGGTCGTCTTCCATCGAATATTTATATTGAGGGATAAAATTGGCCGAAAACCCCAGCTGAGCGGCCTGATCCCAGATTTGCTGGACGATCTGGGGGTTGGAATTTCTTTCCTGGTAAATATCCAGGTTGGCATCTCCCACCATATCCACAATGACCGCAGCGGTAGGGCAGCAAGCCAGGTGGTTGACAAAATATTCCGACCCAAGCAGCCAATCCCAGCCGGGAATCTCGCCGTCATCCTCGGCATCGAAAAAGACCAGCCAGGTTTGTTTATCAGGTTGGGCCGGGATGGCTCTCGCCAACCCCGTTAAAACAGCCACCCCGCTGGCGCCGTCATCCGCGCCCGGCACCGGTTGCTGGCGTTTGGCCGGATCGGGATCCATATTAGCCCACATGCGGGAGTCGTAATGGGCGCCCAAAATGATCCACGGCTTTCCGCTGCCCTTACGCGCAATCACATTCTGGATGGGGTGCCCCATCATCGTCCCATTTTGCACCTCCACCTGCCAGCCCTCTTGCGATAATTGGGCCGTCAGCCATTGGATGATCTTCTGGTGAGCCACGCTGCCGGGGATGCGCGGCCCTAAGGACATCTGGTAAAGCACGTCCTGGTAGGCCTGTTGCCCGTCGAACGTTTTTCTCGCCTGGCCAGAGGATACAAGCCGCCGGCCTCCGACGATCAGGAAGAGCGCCCCGGCAAGCAGCAAGCCCAGCCCGATCAGGGCAGCTTTCTTCACGATTTAACCTCCACCAGGTGTTCAGCCTGGATGATCCGGTCAAGCTCAGCCAGGGAACGCTCGCGGTAGGCCTGGGCTCGCTCGCGTTTTCCCATCCTTAGATCGGCTGGCAAAGGTGGGAGAATGCCATAATTGGCTTTCATCGGCTGAAAATCACGCATATCCGCCTGGGTGACATAATGGCACAATGCGCCCAGCAGGGTCACGCCTGGCAATTCGATCGGGGCCATTCCATGGAGATAACGCGCCGCATTCATCCCGGCCAGTAACCCGGTAGCGATGTTGCCCATATACCCCTCAACGCCAATCAACTGGCCCGCCAGGAAAAGGTCATCTCTGCCGCGCACCTGAAGGGTCGGATTAAGCAGCCTGGGAGAAGCCATAAAGGTATTGCGGTGCATTTGCCCATAACGGATAAATTCGGCGGTTTCCAGGCCTGGGATCATCCGGAAAACCTTTTTTTGTTCAGCATAGGTCAGGTTGGTCTGGAACCCCACCAGGTTGTAAACATCGCCTGCCAGGTTATCCTGGCGAAGCTGCACCACCGCATACGGGCGGCGACCTGTGCGCGGATCCCTTAAACCGACCGGACGCATCGGGCCAAAAGCCAGGGCTTTCAATTCTCGCCGGGCGAGCACCTCCACCGGCAGGCAGCCTTCAAAAAAGGCGGACAGCCCGGCCCTGACTCCATTTTCAACCTCCAGCTCAAAATCTTTCAATGGAATTCGCTCGGCCAGGGAGAGCGCCTGCACAAAATTCTCATATTGAGCCTGTTCCAGGGGGCAGTTGATGTAATCGCCATCAGCCTGCACTCCCTTGCGGTAGCGTGAGGCTCTGAAGGCTATCGCCATATCGATCGAGCTGGCAGAGATGATAGGCGCAATCGCATCGTAAAAGAACAGGTTGGATTCGCCACTCAACCGGGCCAAAGCGGCAGCCAGGTCAGGCGACGTAAGCGGACCAGAAGCAATGATAACCGGGCCCTCAGGGATGGTATGGACCTCTGCCCGTACCAGGTGGATGTTAGGATGGTTTTGCAGCGAGCGGGTCACGCTGGCCGCGAAGGCCTGCCGGTCGACCGCCAGGGCGCCGCCTGCGGGTAAAGCAGCAGACTCGGCGCAGGCCAGAAGCCGGCTGCCAAGGCGGCGAAGCTCATCCTTGAGTAACCCGGATGCCCGGTCCGGCAGGTTGGATCCTAAGGAGTTGGAGCAAACCAGCTCGGCCAGGTCGCCGGAAACATGGGCTCCGGTCATCCGCGCAGGCCGCATTTCATATAAGGTTACCTGGATGCCCCGCTCCGCCGCCTGCCAGGCCGCTTCGCATCCTGCCAGGCCGCCGCCCACCACAGTCAATTCGCCCAGATTTCCTTCCTGCGCTTGCATGGAATACATTTTACCACCCTAAAATAAGGGAATCCTGGCATACTTCAACAGAGAATGGCATAGAACTTGCACCATTACCGGTATCACGATATACTTTAAAGGGGTTGTCCTATGCTTCAAATGCATAATCTTCAACATAAGCACATCACCTCAGCCCATTTGGCTCAAACCATGGCGCTGCTGAGCCTGACCACGGATGAGCTTCGCCAACAAGTGGAATCAGAGCTGGCCTCTAATCCTGCCCTGGAAATGATCGAAGAGAGACGCTGCCCGGTCTGTCACACTCTCCTACCCCCCAGGGGGCTTTGCCCGGTATGTAGCCGCCCTCAAAGTCCGGATCCGAATGAGCCCATCGTGCTGCTTTCAACGCGCGATGATTTCTACACCGGCAAAAGCAGCGACAGCGAGGACATGCCAGACAATGATTATTCGGTGGTCACAGATGACCTCCCGACCTATGTATTTAAGCAAATTGCTATGGAATTGGATGCCCAGGACCGGCCAATTGCCGCGTATATTTTAACCCATCTGGATGATGATGGGCTTCTCACCACCACCCCGATCGAAGTGGCCCGCTACCATCATGTGCCGCTTGAACGGATCATGGCCATTATGCGCCTGATCCAGCATTCCGATCCAATCGGGGTCGGGGCTTCCTGCCCGGAAGAAGCCCTGCTGATCCAGGTCGAGGTGCTCGCTGAAACCCGCAAGGTGCCAGACCATGCACAAGAAGCCATCGAGCTGGGTATGGACATGCTGAGCCGGCACCAATATTCAGAGCTGGCGCATTTATTGAAAATTAGCCAGAGCAAGGTGATGGAGATCGCCCGGTTTATCAGTGAAAATCTCAACCCCTTCCCGGCCCGATCCCATTGGGGTGAAATCAATCAGCCGGCTCAGAACTCACCGCAAGTTTACCGCCAACCCGACGTCATCATCGGTTATCTTAACGGCCAGCCGAACAAGACCCTCCTGGTCGAAATCATTATGCCGTTCAGCGGCACCTTACGGATTAATCCCCTTTTCCGCCAGGCTCTTCACCAGGTCAATGAAAACAAAATCGACCAATGGAAATCCGATTTAGAAAGCGCTTCCCTGCTGATCAAGTGCATGCAGCAACGTAATAACACCATGCGCCGCCTGATGCAGCGAGTGGTAACGCTCCAAAAGAATTTTATCTTGAACGGTGAAGAAGAATTGATACCGCTGACCAGGGCCCAGCTCTCAAAGGAGCTGGATGTGCACGAATCGACCATCTCCCGCGCGGTCTCTGGAAAATCAGTCCAATTGCCCAACAGCCGCATTGTTCCGCTGTCTATGTTTTTTGATCGCAGCCTCAATGTGCGCACCATATTACGCAACTTGATCGACCAGGAGCCCCGCCCGTTAAATGATACCGAGCTGGTCAACTTGTTGGCCAGGCAAGGTATCTTTGTCGCCCGCCGTACCGTGGCCAAATACCGCGCGATGGAGGGCATTTTACCAGCTCACCTGCGCCATTCAGTAATGACAATATCATGACCAATGCCATACCTCAGCATGCCAAAATAACTGCGCCCTGGCGGGTAAAAAACCCGGGGATCCCAGAGTTTACCACGTTGATCAACCTGATCGGGACGCCGGCCTTGCTGATTGATTGCCAACACAGCCTGGTCGTACTGGCTAACAGCCAGTTTTGCCAGATGGCTGCGCTCACCCAGGCCGAGATCAAGGGCAGCCGGATAGCCGATTTCCTGCCGGGGTATACCCAGCTCGATCTGACCGGCAGTATGAGCTATGAAGCCACCCTCACCCGCCAACCGCGTGAGCCTCTGCAGGTGATGGTTTCTATGACGCCGATGAATAGCCCGTGGGCGCTATTAAATCTGGTCCCGCTGACTATCTACCAGCAGGAACAGGCCAGGCTCCATTGGGAAGCGCAATTATTTCAAGCGCTGAATGAGCTGGCCAACCTGACCACCTGGCCCGGCCTGACCGAAGCCCTGTCCCACGCTATCCAGATCACGCAATCTTTGCTGAAGGTAGACCTGGTTTGCATTTACAAAGCAGAAAATGAATTTCCCAGGCTCTATAAGCTGGCTTCATCGGAAGATCCGGAAAACGCTCAATTGCCGGAAACTATCACCTCCGTTGATCTGATCCGCTTGAGAGAGCCCGCCATCTGGCAGCCCGGCCAGCGGGTCTCTGCTGAATTGCACCGCACCGCCCGCCAGGGCCAGTTTAATTACCTGGCCACCGTCCCCCTGGGCCAGACCGGAGCCTGGTTCGGTATGCTGGTGATCGGCGATCACCAGGTTCCCCCGCATGAGTCGCTTCTCTCCCTGGCCAAAATCATCGGCGCTCAGATTTCAGCCTGCATTGAGCATTATGTCATCCTGGCAAACTACGCCGACGTGATTCAACAGAATAAAAGGTCGTTAATCATCCAGCGCGGCGTGGCAGAATATGCCCAGGAAGGGGTCATCATTATGGAACCCGACCTGACCATCCTGGAAATGAACCCGGCAGCCGAGCTGATCCTGGGTTATACCAGCTCAGAAGTCAACCACCAGCCGGCCGACAACATTTTAATCGGCACCGAAACCTTATCAACCGCTTTGAACCTGGCGGCCAGTGGAATCGGCACCCCCCACATTAACGACCTGAAGCTGCACCGCCGCGACGGCGTTTCGTTTCCTGCCCACGCCCAGACGGTGCCGGTCAAAATCAATGAACAGGTGGCTGGGATCATCCTGTTCTTGACGGACACCAGTGAATACGAGCAAATCCGGGTGGAAACCCAGCAGCTCGAACAACGCGCCCTGTTGGGTGAAGTGACCGCGATCTTCGCCCATGAAGTGCGCAACCCGATCAACAATATCAGCTCGGGCTTGCAGCTCATGGCGATGAAAATAACCGAAGACGATCCCAACCAGGAAGTGATCGCCCGCCTGTCATCCGAGTTGGACCGGTTGGATCACCTGATGGACAGCGTCTTGACCTACTCCAAGCCCAAGGAAATCAAAAATGAGCCGACAGATATGAGCCTGCTGATCCAACGCATCATGGATCGCTGGCGGCCCCGGTTCGCCCATGCCAATGTGATCCCTTACTTCAACTCCGAGGCGGAACACCCCATGGTAAGCGGCGATCCGCGAGCGCTTGAACAGGTGTTTACCAACCTGATCAGTAACGCCATCCAGGCATTGAATGAAAAAGGCGGCACGTTGTCGATCAAGATCGGCAAGCTCAAAACCGAGCTTGAACCCCCACAATACGAGCTGACCGTATCCGACAACGGCCCCGGCATCCCAGATGATGTTCTCGCCCGCATTTTCAAGCCCTTTGTGACCACCAAGACCCAGGGCACAGGCCTGGGCCTGGCCATCACCAAGCAAATCATCACCGCGCATCGAGGGAGCATCGATGTGAACAGTTTTCCCGGAGGAACCGTGTTTATCATCAATTTGCCCGCTATTTTAGGAAGCGCACAATGAGCGCTACCGTTTTAATCGTTGACGACGAGGAGAGCGCCAGGATTTTTCTCAGTGATTATCTAACCTCCGTAGGTTACGAAGTGATCCTGGCCGCCACCCTGGCGGAAGCGCGAATCGAGCTCCAGAAAGGCACGGCAGATATTATTCTGCTGGATGTCCAACTTCCGGATGGCTACGGCCCAAACCTGCTCCATGAGACAGCCCACCTGTCCATGCGTCCTCCTATCATCCTGATGACAGCTTATGGCGACATCGAGATGGCCGTTGAAGCGATGAAAAGTGGCGCGCACGATTTCTTGCAAAAGCCTTTCAAGTTCGCGCAGGTTGGGAAATCGCTCGAGCGAGCCAACGAGATTGTGGCCATGCGCCGCGAGCTGGCTCACCTGCGCAATGTCCAGCATCAAAATGTCAATTTTGTGATCGGCGAGACGCCAGAGATGAAAAAGCTGGTCAACTATGCCCAGCGCGCTGCCTCCGTCTCCGCTTCCGTCCTCATCACCGGCCAAACGGGAACGGGCAAAGAAGTGATGGCTGAGTTCGTCCATCTTTCCGGCCCCAGGGCCAGCAAACCTTTCATCGGAATCAATTGCCCGGGCATCCAACCCACCATGCTGGAATCGGAATTGTTCGGTTATGAGCCTGGCGCGTTTACCGGGGCTGAAAAACGCAAAACCGGTCTCATGGAAGTAGCCGATGGCGGCATCCTCTTCCTGGATGAGATATCCTCCATGCCGATCGATATCCAGGCCAAGCTCCTGCGGGCCCTGGAAGAACGCGCCTTTTACCGCGTGGGGGGGACAGATCGGAA
>JAJYIW010000333.1 GCA_021789855.1 Chloroflexota bacterium
GCCTTTCCAATCGCCAAAATAACCACCGGCCTCCTTGAAGATGGGCGGGAACGGCCCGCAATCCCACACGTCCATTGCCGGGTCGAGCATCACTTCAGCCCGTCCGGTAGCCACCAGCAGGTAACCGTAAGCGTCGCCCCAGCCCCCTGAAACATACGCGGTGGCTGCCAGGCGTCGCCAGGCCTGGGCCTTGGCTGCGTCTTTACGGCTGCCTGCCGGAGCGGTGGAAGTGACCCAGGCATCCTTGAGCTGGCTTGCCTGGGACACGTGCGACCGTCTCCCGTTCCACCAGCAACCCAGCCCATCCGCCGCTGCCAGCATCTCATCCATGGCTGGAAAGTAAGCGCAACCGGCCGCCACCCGCCCCTCGATTTCCAGCCCGATCAGCACCGCGTACAGCGGGATTCCACGCATGAACGACTTGGTGCCGTCAATCGGATCGACCAGCCAACGATGGCTGGCATCCTGGCTCCCTTTCAACCCATACTCTTCACCTACAATGGCGTGTTGGGGGTACGTTTTTTCGATCCTGGCCCGGATCAGCTCCTCGGAGCGCTGATCCGCCAGCGTCACCGGGGTGTGATCCGGTTTATAGCTGGCCTCGACGCCTGTCTGAAAATATGCCAGGGTGGACCTCCCTGCCAGGTAAGCGGTCTCTACCATGAATTGATAATAACGGCTGATATCCTCCACGTTGATTCTCCTCGGCAATAAAATGGGGTTCAGGCCAGTCTCAAAAAGTCCGGTTAGCCCGGGTTCATTATAATGGGTCTTCGCTTTGCCCGGGGCTATCCAGGCGAGGTTTGAGGTAAAATTAGACCCATGATCATCCTGGGCTCTAAAGGCCGCGCTAAGGTCATCGGCATGGGCAAATTTTTCTGCCCGGCCTGCAACCAGGTGCGCAATTACCAGCGCGTTTACGTCGATAAATACTTCACCGTGTACTGGATACCCCTCTTTAAGGTCGGCAAAATGGGCGAGTATGTGCAGTGCCAGACCTGCCACAACACCTACCCTCCCGAGGCAATCCAATATCGCCCGCCGAGCGAGGAAGAGCGCCTGCATGCTGCCGTGCTGGGGGACCTGCGCAACGGTCTGCCCGCCCACATGGTGATCCGAAAAGTTGAAGAGCGATACGGCGACCACCTGTTGGCTACGCGCTACGTTTATAATTTGTTGGGCAACCACCCGCTCGAATGCCCCACCTGCGGTTACCTGTATCACGAAAGTGCGGCGCGTTGCCTGAACTGCGGAACCGCCCTGCGCCCTGCCACCCACCTCCTTGAATTGCAATAAAAATACCCGCACATTTTCATGGAAGGGGGGTTGACTAGACAACCTGGCTGGACTAAAATTCCTGCCATTAAGGAAAGGCCCGCATTCATGGTTGATCCCCATCTTTATCGTTTTATCGTGACGCCTGAGGCAGGCCAGGACCCCCGCGCCGGCAGCCTGTTAGCCGCCTGCCCGTCCCTGGGCCTGGACTCGATCGAGTCGATCCAGGTTGCCGATCTGGCCTTCATCTCTGGCGATCTGGACGAGGCAGCCTGTCGCAGCCTGGCCAGCCTGCTGGCCGATCCGGTGGCCCAGCATTGCGAATGGGAGCAGGTGGCGCCCCCGTCTGCCGGGCAAGAAGCGCCTGGCAGCCAATGGCCGGCCGGCCATACCATCGAAGTGGCGCTGCGGCCTGGCGTCACCGATGCGGTCGCCGACCAGTTGTTCCGCGCGGCGCATGAAAGTGACATCCATGGGGTGGAACGCGCGCGCTCCGGCCTGCGCTACACCGTGAGTGGGACGGGCATCACCCCTGCTGCGCTCCACACCCTGGCCCGGCGGTTGCTGGCCAACCCGGTGATCCAGACTTATGCCCTGGGGTCTATCACCCCTGTGTGGGTGCCGGCGGCGGTTTCTTCGGGCCGGGTGGAGGTGCTTCCCATCCGCGGGCTCGATGACGCCGGCCTGGAGAGGCTTTCTCTCGAGCGCCGGGCCGCTCTCGACCTGGTTGAGATGCACGCCATCCAGGCCTATTACGCCTCGGAAGGGCGCGATCCCACCGATGTTGAGTTTGAAACCCTGGCCCAAACCTGGAGCGAGCACTGCGTCCACAAAACCTTCAAAGCTCGCCTGGACATTGACCAGGCGAGCTTTGCCTATCCATACCCGCCTGTGGTCGACAGCCTGTTCGACACCTATATCCGCCGGGCTACCCGTGAGCTCGCCCCGCCCTGGCTGCTCTCAGCCTTCAGCGATAACGCCGGCATATTGGTCTTTGACGACGCGTTTGAGGTCTCGTTCAAGGTGGAAACGCATAACCACCCCTCGGCTATCGAACCTTTTGGCGGCGCCAATACTGGCGTGGGCGGTGTGATCCGAGATATCCTCGGTGTGTCCGCGAAGCCCATAGCCAATACCGATGTGCTGTGCTTTGGGCCCCAGGACGCCCGGCTGGATAGCCTGGCGGAAGGCGTGCTGCATCCCACCCGCATCCAGGCCGGGGTAGTGGCTGGCGTCCAGGATTACGGCAA
>JAJYIW010000082.1 GCA_021789855.1 Chloroflexota bacterium
GTTGTCTGGGATATTAGGCGGCATTGTGTCCAGCACAGCCGTCAGTGTTGCGGTGGGGCGCATTGCTCAACGTGACCCCAGCCAAAGCCAAAGCGCACTCCAGGCCTCGATCCTATCCAGCGCGGTGATGTACCCGCGGATGCTGGTGCTGATCGTTTTGGTCAACCCCGCCATTGGATTATTCATCGCCTGGAAGATGGCGGCTCTCACCATCATCGGGGTTATCTTAGCCTTCACCATGAAAACAACGCCTGTGGTGGTAACCCCGAAGCCAGAGAAAGCAGGCCAACCCACCAAAACGCCATCACCGCCCGCGCAAAAAAAAGGCGCGATTATATCACAAAATCCATTTGAGCTGATGCCGGCGTTGATCTTTGCAACGTTATATATCGTGCTCACCGTGGTCACCGAGTTAATTTTTCAATACCTGGGGAATCCCGGCCTGTTAGGTCTATCCACTATCGTCGGGTTGACCGATATTACCCCCTACGTTTTATCGATCATCCATCGCGGTGATTTAACCCTCCCATTAATCAATTCGGCGTTAATCATTTCGATGATGAGCAACACCATCATTAAAGGCTTTTATTTCGCCTCCCTGGCTGTTAACTCTCGCAAAGAGACCTGGATCCGTTATGGGATATGGACATTGCTCCATATTCCCTTCATTCTGTTCTAGACCTTATTTCTTATCCACGTTCACCAAACGAACGGCTTCATGGACAGCCGTCGTCAAGAAGAAGTATAGCAACAGCATCCCGATGGCGCCCACATATAAATCGTACACATTGAGCCTGAGGTTACCCAGGGCGGCCACCTTAACCTGCGCTAATTGCCCGCCAAAGAAAAACATCGCCGTATTTAACAGGATGGCTAAAGCCCGCGCTTCGGTCGGCCCAAGCAAGCTAAAGGAAATTTGGAATTCTCCAACGGCAATGGTGCGGATATACGCCATGATGGTAACCAATAAATAAGCGACCAGGGTCAGCATGGCGATATTAAAGCTGATATAAGGCGACGCTCCCAGACCGACAAAAATGATGACCTGGCAGATCGCATCGGTAGCATGGTCAATAAAAAAACCATAAATAGGACGCTCAATACGCCGGTGACGCGCCAGGGTGCCATCCATACTATCACCAGCCCAATTTATGAAAAAGCCCAGGGTGGCCAGCCAGAAAAATCCAGGATGGTACCGGCTTAATAAGTAACCGGCCAGGATAACAAGGGTTCCAAAAATGCCGATTGCAGTATAGAGATCGGGGGTCATCCATGCGGGTGAGTGGACTGCCATCCACCTCAAGGCTGGCCGCTCTAGGGGGCCCAGAAGGATTTCGTTAACGCGCTTATGATTGGCGAGATTGCTCAAAATGGCCTCTTCATTGCTTAAAATGCCGAACCTGGAGCACCATCGATTATATCAGGCCATACTGGAAGCGAGATGAGCCATTGCTGTGGAGTTTGCCGGATGAAATCCTCGGCTACAGCCAGCACAGCTTCGGTGGTTGATAGTAAGTTTCCCACCCGGTCGGGCGACAGGCTCGGATTAATGGGCTGAGAGGCATGAATATGGTATTTCCCATCCTTTTCCAACCGGCTGGCAATCACCACGATGGGCGCCCCCACCTTCAGCGCCAGGGAGACATAATGCAATGGCAGATCGGATGGGTGGCCAAAAAAGCGTGGCCGAAGTTCCGGGGCTGGCACAGGGCGATCAACCCCGGTCAATACCACGCCTCCTCTTTGTAAATGATGGAACGCCTGGCGCAGCCCAATGAACGAAGTCGGAACCAGGTTCATCCCAGTTTTCCGCCGGGTCTCAAATTCCACCTGTCGCCCGCCTTCCGGATCAGGCAGGGTCAGCACCAGGGGTTTGAATCCGCTGAAGCATAGCCATTGCAATCCCAGATCAAAACCTGTCATGTGCAAACCTGCTATGATTAACCCGCGCCGGTCAAACTCGTGACGGTAAAAGTACGGCTGAAATGAAGGATCGATGACATACATCTGACTGGCTAATTCCAGGTGGTTAGAAACATGGTAAAGATCATAAATGGAGCGGGCAGAATAGCGAAACACAGCCTCGACGTCTTGATCCAGCTCCTGAGAAGTCCCCTGTTCCCCGGCAATCATCTTCTGGTTAGCCCGAACTGCCTTAACCGGCCCGATATCCCGGCGTGAAGTGATCCACCGGGCAGCCAGATTGGCGACCCGATATCCCAACCCTGGCGGGATCGCCTGGGAAATGAGCGTGGCTGTTCTTAATCCCGCCGGGCTGTTAATCAATTGTTCTATGTTGGCTGCCATCTTGTAGATAGATGTCCTGGAAGAGCGGTTGATGCAAAAGACCCGGGGTGTATTATAACCCGGGTTTTTTTTATTTTTACTGCCTAAACCGAAATGATCCCTCAACGAAAACCTTATTGACTTCCACTCATTCTGGAAATTGAGAAACCCTTGCATCCAGCCGCAAGGATAGCTTTGTTATTCAAAATACTGATCGCCAACAGTATAGCCTCCACCAGCTGACCTCAAATAATATCTGAGCGGTAGGGTGAGCGGAACGTCTTCAAAAGATAAGTGTTACTTAATTCGATAACTGGCGTAAATGGCAGGGAGATCCGATCGAGGGCCCGCTGCAGAATACCCAGTCCATTCATCATCTCATCAGCTCAAAAGGAAAAGGTCTGGTCAATGCACGGCAAGGTTCTGGTCACCGGAGCATCTGGTTTAGTAGGGGGTAATTTGGTTCGCTCGCTGCTGGCACAGGGTCGAGAGGTACGCACGCTTGTCCACACCGATCGGCAGGCGCTCCATGGCCTGGATGTGGAAATCGTTTCGGGTGACATCCGCAACCCGGAGACGCTCGAGCGAGCCATGCTGGGGGTTGAGGTGGTTTATCACCTGGCCGGATCGATCTCGTTATCGATGGATTCCTGGGCAGATGTCGAAGCTGTCAACCGCCTGGGAACACAGCACGTGGTGACCGCCTGCCTTCAAAGTGGGGTGCGCCGGTTGGTATATTTTAGCTCAATCAGCGCCTTGCGTCAGGAACCCTTCGATCAGCCAGTAGATGAAAATCGTCCTCTCGTCGATGAAAGCCAATCCGTCAACATGGTAAACGCCATACCCCCCTACGACCGCTCCAAAGCCCAGGCGGAGCGAGAAGTCCTCGCGGGTATCGCCCGCGGCTTGGATGCAGTCATCTTGCAACCTACCGCGATGCTCGGCCCGTATGATTTTAAGCCCTCCTACCTGGGCCAGGCGCTGATCTTGCTGGCGAGGGGAAGGATACCTGCCCTGGTTCAGGGGGGATTCGATTGGGTGGACGTGCGCGATGTGGCGGCCGGGGCACTGCAAGCGGAACAAACGGCGCCTCGCGGGTCGCGCTACCTCCTGGGTGGGAGCTGGTATTCCTTGCGCAAGGTGGCCGCTTTAGTAGCTTCCGAGGTAGGCCGGGCCGCGCCCCTCTTTGCCGTACCGATCTGGCTGGCGGATACATTCGCGCCGCTGATGCTCTTGTTAGCGCGTTTCAATGGCAGCGCGCCTATCTATACCCAGGTAACATTACGCGCCTTACGCGGCAACCCGCAAGTAAGCCACGCCCGGGCAGCCCGCGACCTGGGGTATGTGCCACGACCGCTGGCAGAAACGGTGCACGATGCACTCGCCTGGTTTTCAGACCATGGTTATTTGGCGGGGAGCCGTTCATGAAAGAGATACACCTAAACGCTTTAATGATTCTGGCCGGTTTAGTTGTGGCGGTGGCAGTTTTCATCGCACTGCTTTTCGTCAGTGCCCCTTATGGAAGGCACATCCGCCGGGGTTGGGGGCCCTTGTTGCCCAACATCGCCGGGTGGATGCTCATGGAAGCGCCGGCCGCTTTAGTGTTTGCATTCTTTTTCGCCATCGGAACGGCTCCAAAAAATCTGATCCTGATGTTATTTTTTGCTCTTTGGGAGCTGCACTACATCCACCGTGCGTTTATTTACCCATTGACCCTGCGGGATGGACGCAAGAAAATGCCAGCCGGCGTGGTCTTGTTGGGCATTGGCTTTAACCTGGGTAATGCCTATGCGAATGGACGCTTCCTTTTCAGCCTGTCAGGCGGTTACCCGTTGAGCTGGCTTTCCGATCCGCGCTTTATCGTTGGCGTGGCCTTGTTTCTGGTGGGTTATCTTACCAACCGCTGGGCTGATCTGAGCTTGCGTCAATTGAGACAGCCAGGCGAAATGGGTTATCGCATCCCTTACGGCGGCCTGTTCCGTTGGATTTCATGCCCAAACTACCTGGCCGAAATGGTCGAGTGGTTCGGCTGGGCCCTGGCGACCTGGTCACTGGCCGGATTGGCCTTTGCCGTATGGACCACCGCCAACCTGGCCCCGCGCGCCCGTTCCCACCATGCCTGGTATCATGCCACCTTCCCCGATTATCCACCGGAGCGCAAAGCGTTGATCCCGGGGGTCTGGTAAGCGGTTTGTGGTAAAATTAATCCATTATCAACTTTTTTAATCAGCCGGCTCGGGGACTTACCAGTTTTGGAGCATAATACTTTTTAAGGAGAATCCATGTTAGAAAAACGCGATTATTACCGCATGCCATGGTCATTGAACGATAACCCTATCGCCTGGATTGAAGTCACCGATATATGC
The DNA here is from genome assembly GCA_021789855.1 of Chloroflexota bacterium. Classification (GTDB taxonomy): domain Bacteria; phylum Chloroflexota; class Anaerolineae; order Anaerolineales; family Anaerolineaceae; genus JAJYIW01. The sequence goes on from JAJYIW010000082.1 coordinate 4,653, forward strand.
AACATCCATTGCGAGGGTTGCTACCGCCAATACCTGAGCGGACACAAGTCTCTGGAACAGCTCAAGACAGAAGTGGACTTCTTTATCAAGTGGCGCAATCCAGATAATTTTTCCATCGCTGGCGGTGAACCGCTGATCCACCCACAAATCATCGACCTGGTGGCGTATATCGCGAGCAAGGGGGTTAAACCCGTGATCCTCTCTAATGGGGTAGCGCTCAACCCGAAGATCTTGCACGCCTTGAAAGGAGCCGGCCTGGCTGGATTCACCATGCACGTCGATAGCCACCAGAACCGCCCTCACTGGAAAAACAAGAATGAAAAAGACCACAACGAGCTCCGCCAGCACATTGCGGATATGGTTGCGGCCGAAGGGGGCCTCTTCCTGGTATTCAATTCAACCGTCTATCCTGATACCTACCATGAGATTCCGGACATTGTCCGCTGGGGGCAGGCCAACATTAAGAAAGTACAGGGATTGGTATTCATAACCTACCGCACCGCCACGTCAGAAGACAACATCGGCACGGATATCAACGACCAGGAAGTGGATATCACCAAATTAAGTTACACCCGCGAATCCTTCCATGACCACTTTGTCACCGCGCCTGAAGTTCACCAGATTATCCAGGAGAACTTCCCAGAATACGAAACATCGGGTTATCTGGGCGGCAGCATCCGGCATGACAGCTACAAGTGGCTGGACGCTGCGATGATCGGCACGAAACGAAAAATGTTCGGTTCGGTGGGTAAAACCACCATGGAGCTTGCCCAAACTGGCCATCACCTGTTGAAAGGACGCTACCTCGCTTATTTGACCTCCGGCCAGATCGGGTCTAAAATTTTCTTTCTGTCTCCCTGGGATAAATTCGTCCGTAAAGCCAACAACCTCTGGCTAAAAGATGTGCTGCGCCATCCCGGGCACCTGTTCGATCAGATCTACCTGCAGAGCATCGGTATCATTCAAGCGCCGGATATTCTGCCGGATGGCCGCGCGGATATGTGCGATAGCTGCCCCGACATCACGTACCTGGATGGTAAATTTGTCAACTCCTGCCGCCTGGATGAATACCGATTGTTTGGTGGATTTCTTACTATGCAAGAAAAAGAAAAGGATAAACAACTCGTAACGCCTCAGGAATAAAAATCCTGTTTGCGAGTTGTTCTAAATAAATGGGTGCTGCTGGGCATGGCGTCCTAGGATGACCTGACGCCCACCTACGCAACCCACCCCACCCGCCCTATGAGGGTAGCTTCGAGAGCTTATCTTTCCATCTTTCCTACCTCCTGAAGGTGTTGAGTGGATAGATTATCCATTTAATTGACCGGCGATGCCACGAGATCAGATCCACAGGGCGATCGATGGGGGAATAGTGCGCGCCATGACACAAAAATCAATGACGTCTATCATTTGACATCCTGGCATAAGCGTGATACATATAAATAGTGAAATATTATACAATTGGCCTGATAAGTCAACATTTACAGGAAGTCATTGTGATCGGCGGAGGGAAAATAGCTGCCCGAAAGGTTAAGGAATTACTGGCTGCGGGCGCACAGGTCAAGATCATCAGTCCCAAACTCATCCCTACGCTTAAGTCGATCGTTGATTCCAACCCTATTAATTACATTCCCCGCGATTACCAGGAAGGGGATCTGGCAGGCTCCTTCCTGGTCATCGCCGCTACGAATGATCCCGCAGTGAACCAATCGGTGTGGCGCGAGGCGCAGCAACAAGGCTGCCTGATCAATGTGGTGGACGACCCGCAGCATAGCAACTTTATCATGCCCGCAATGATTCATCGCGGTGATTTGAGCATCGCGATATCGACCGGGGGTAACAGCCCGGCATTGGCGCGGAGGTTACGCGAGCAGATCGAAAACCTGGTCGGAACGGAATACGGCCTGCTAACCGAAATTATGGGCGAGCTGCGACCGGAATTAATCGCCGATATTCTGGACGATGACGCCCGGGCACAGGCTGCTTATCGCATGATCGATTCCGATATCTTGAACGTTATTCGAACTCAAGGGAAAGAAGCGGCGCTGATCTATGGACGAAAAATATTGCACCAACGATGATCCTGATCAACCTACCGGGATCGTCTACCTGGTCGGTGGTGGGCCGGGAGATCCCGGCCTGCTGACGCTGCGCGGGCGAGATTATCTGGGTAGAGCCGACGTCGTCGTCTACGATCGATTAGCCAACAACCAACTGTTAGATTATGCTCCACGCGCCCATTTTATTGATGTAGGCAAAGCTGCTGATCATCATACGGTTCCCCAGGATCAGATCAATGAGATATTGATCCGGGAGGCTCGCCATGGCAAGATTGTTGTGCGCTTAAAAGGCGGCGATCCATTTGTGTTCGGCCGCGGCGGCGAAGAAGCTCAGGCTCTGGCTGAAGCCGGAATTCCATTCGAAATTGTTCCTGGCGTCACCAGCGCCATTGCCGTTCCCGCCTACGCCGGCATCCCCGTCACCCATCGCGGCATCGCTAACAGCGTGGCCTTCGTGACCGGTCATTGCGCCGGCCCGGATACCCTCGACCTCAACTGGCAGGCTCTGGCCCAGGGCGTGGATACTGTCGTTTTTCTAATGGGCGTGCACAACCTGTCGTCGATCGTTTCATCCATGCTCCAGGCAGGACGTTCCCAGGATACACCAGTCGCGTTGATTGAACAGGGAACATTACCGGAGCAAAAAGTAGTTGTGGGAAAGCTTGACGGCATCCTGGATCAAGCCGCCGAGATCAAGCCCCCCGCCATTTTTATCGTCGGCGAGGTAGTCAACCTGCATTCGATTTTGACCTGGTTCCACCCTGAGACCGAACTCGTTTCTGAATGAAGTCCTGGGATCCAGCCTTTTGTTACGGCAGAATCCAACATCAACCTGACCACTGTTCGAGTATTTCGATCCTATCTAAACAGAGCTTAGAAAATGAAAGCATTGGGCGAATTTCTAACGAGTTATGAAAAACGCCTCCGCAGCTGGCTTGGACGCCTCATTGCTAAAAATTGGGGAGATATTGGCCTACGCGCCAAGATGTCCGCCATTGTAACGATAGGACTTCTCGGTTTAATCAGTGTTTTTGCATTTATTGGTGGTTCTACCATCCAACAATCCACCCAACAGTTATTAGGTGAGCATGCATTACGCGCCAGCATCCTGGCATGTAACCTCGATTCCAACCTAGCCCAAACGCAGGGTTTACTTACTATTCTATCGGCGCAGATCGACATGAATAACCCAATGCCTGAGCTACAAGATTGGAGGGCCATTTATAAAAAAGATTTCCGCACGGTACAAGGTATTTACTTATTTGACCTGCATGCCAATTTAATCGCTTCCACAACCAGCCGCCTATCCATAAATTGGAAACAAGTGCCCGTGCTGCAAACCCCCACCGGCGGACCATCACAGCAAATTTCGACGGATGGACTTCCCCGCCCTTACGCCATCTTGGCGACGCCCGTCATACGTTCACAAAGTCAAACACCAGTGGGCATCCTGGCGATGGTCATAGACCTCTCCAATCCAGGAATTTACTTTTCAAATAATTCGTCACTGCTGGAACAAACTGGAACCGTAGAGGTTATGGATGTTAACAGACAGATCCTGGTAAGCTCACATCCCCAGCAAACCCTTCCGCCCGCCACATTACAAAATATCGCTGCCCATTTATTCAATAAAGGCCAGGCATCTGCCGTAGGCTGCGAGAATTGCTCCCAGAATTGCAAAGAAAACGTGATAACCGACACCGCTACCGGTGCAGTCATTGCTTATGTGCCGCTCTCACAGGCTCCCTGGGGAGTCATTTTATGGCACCAACCGCAAGAATTATACGCTCCCATCCGTCAATTGGTCATACAGGCTTTGGTGCTGGGAGTCTTGACAATATTGGGGGCTTTCGTTCTGGTGATAGTAACCACCCGCAGTATCATCGTGCCTTTGCAAATGCTCACCGGCGCTGCTCGCCAGGTCGGCGAGGTGCAGGACAATACCTCAGCGTTGGACTCGGTCGCCTGCCAATTGAGCACGGCGTTAGTCAAAAAATCGGCCAATCGTGATGAAATCGGCATCCTGTCCAACAGTTTTGTTACCATGTGCAAGAAATTACAGCAATCCATGGAAGAGATCCACCTGTGGAATCGAGAACTCGACAACCGCGTGCAAGCTCGAACTCAACAATTATCATTGTTGAATGCCGTAGCCTTAACTATTAACCAATCTCTTAACCTGGAAGAGATCTTAAACCAGGCTTTGGATGAGGTCTGCCAGCTTACCGGCATAGACGTGGTAGTCATTTACCTGCAGGATACATCGACTGGCCTTTTAACCCTGATGACGTATCGTGGGCTATCAGAAAAAGCAGCCATTTTAGCTCGCCAAGTTGGATTGCTGGACGGCTCATGTGGCGGTGTAATGGAAATCGAAGAAGCCGTGATTGTACCCGATATTACTCAATTCCGCGGGCGAGGAGCCGAATCACTTCAAAAAGAACACATCATCGCTCTGATGCATGTACCGCTGATGGCCAAGGGCCGGTCTTTAGGCAGCATGTGTGTGGCCACCCGCAGCACCAATCCATTCGAAGAGGAGGAGAAAAATTTACTCACTGCCATTGGCAATCAAATTGCCATCGCTATCGAGAATGCCCGGTTGTATGCTGAAGTCAAGCGCAAGGAACGGGTTCATGGCAGATTGTTCAAAAAAGCCCTGGCAGCCCAGGAAGACGAACGCAAGCGAATCGCTCGAGAGCTGCACGATGAAATCAGTCAATCGCTCACGGCTTTGCTCTATCAGGCGGAAGATGGACTGGAGATTGATAATCGCCCTGCATCCAGGCAAAGATTACAAAGCATCTGCAATTTAACCCAGAACATCCTGGATGACATCCATAAGCTGATTGTAGATCTCCGCCCATCAATGTTAGATCAGCTAGGCCTGATTTCCGCTGTGCGCTGGCTGGCCAAAACCCACCTCAAATCTAAAGGCATCCATGTGACCATCGAGGCAGGGTCGAGTCATCACCCCCTGGATGGCGAAGGCGATTTCAAATGCCTGCCACCGGAAATCGAGACAGCGTTGTACCGGGTCATACAGGAAGCGATCAGCAATGTCGCCCGCCATGCAGCGGCTCATAACGTGGACATCAGGCTAGCATTGGAGGACAGTACGATCGCGGTGGACATCGTTGACAATGGCATTGGATTCGACCTGACAGAAATCAGCCTGGCAGCCACCAGAGAGCTCGAAGAAGATGACTCTCCCCTCCAGGATAATATGCGTGGGCTAGGCATCATCGGCATGCAGGAACGGATCGAATTTTTAGGCGGCAATATGGATATCAATACTGCTCCTGGTAGTGGGACACAAATCCACATCCATATTCCCGTACAAGAAAGGAGCGTTATAAATGATCAAGGTTCTCGTAGTTGACGACCATGCCATTTTACGAGATGGAATACGGTCGATCTTAGAGAGCCAGGCTGATATCGACGTTGTGGGCGAAGCCGACGATGGCGTCAAGGCAGTCGAAAATGTTAAGGATCTACAGCCAGATATCGTCCTGATGGATCTTTCCATGCCCAGGCTAAACGGACTGGAAGCAACGCGCATCATCAAAGACAATAACCCACAGACCAAAGTGGTCATCTTAACCCAGTATGATAATCGCGAGCACATCCTGCCCGCGTTACGCGCAGGCGCATCGGGATATGTCTTGAAGCGCTCCGGCAGGCGCGAAATGCTGAATGCTATCCGGCATGTGTACGAGGAAGGCGCTTTCCTGACCAACAATGTCTTGATGGAGATGCTCCAGGACGACTACCTGGAGAGGGTTGACCATACCGAAAATGAGCAGCATCTGACCGAACGGGAGCAGCAGGTGTTGCAATTGATCCTGGAAGGGAAAAATAACAAAGAAATTGGCCTGGAACTTGGGATTAACCCCAAGACGGTTTCTGTCCATCGCACCAGCGTCATGACGAAATTTGGAGTCCAAAACACAGTCGAATTAATCCGGGTAGCCACCCGTAAGCATCTGGTTCATGCCGATTTGATTGAGTAAGCATCAGCCAGATCCAGGCTGAGATGATCGCGATATCGCTAGATGCCGTATAAGTTATGGAGAACTTCAGTATACACAGCGGGATCCTGTTCCGGCGGTAATTCATGCAGGCAGGATGCTGGCTCATGGAGCATTTTGCCGACGATCGATTTTCCCAAAGCTCTTACTAAAAGCTCTTGACGCGGCGTCAGCGGGCCTAAACGCCGCAGGATCCGGTCAACTTCTCCTTGAGAAATGGCATCAGCTTTTTGGTACAACGCCTCGATCAGCGGAGCAAACCGCCGAGCATCATACCAACGGCAGAACTCCGCCAGCTCTTGCTGCAAAATCTCATCGGCTGCCTGGCAAACCGCAGCGGTCAAAGGATTGCTGGTCCTGGCAATGGTTTCCAGATCATCAATGTTAATCAACCGCACACCCGGGATTGAGGCGATCTGCGGATCCACATCTCGGGGTACCGCCAGGTCAGCAATCAACAAAGGGCGGCCACCGCGAATCGTTTGCGCCCTGGCAACGGTATCCGCATGTAAAACGATATGCGGCGCGCCCGTAGAGCAAATGACCATGTCGGCGCGGGGCAACACCTCATCCAGGGCATCGAAGGACACGGCTACCCCATTCAAGCGTTGAGCCAATTTCTGCGCCTTTTCGTACGTGCGATTGGCGATCATGATACAGTGCAGGCCAACCCTGACCAATGCTCGACCGGTGATTGAACTGATCTTCCCCGCCCCAATCAACAAAGCCGTGCGGTCCTTCAACGGCCCAAAGACCTGTTCTGCCAGCTCAACCACCACGCTGGCGATTGAAATATCCGCATGTCCCATCTCTGTTTCGTGGCGGACACGCTTACCAGCCTGCACCGCATAACGGAAAAGCGCGGATAAAAGCGTACCAGCCGATCCCGCGATTTGCGCGGTCTCGGCTGCCGAGCGCACCTGTCCCAGTATTTCGTTCTCGCCAAGGATGAGGGAGTCCAGGCCCGCCGAAACCCGCATCAAATGACGGGCTGCCTCCTCGCCCCGGAGAACGTATTCCATAACCTCAAGCTTTTCTATTGGCAGGCCGGCATGATGGGCAATAAAGCCCTGCAACATAGATTGAGCTTCTAAATATCCCTCCTGCCCAGAAGCTCCTCCCGGCAGCCGCAAATCTATCTCCGAAGGCGACCGTGCGGGCATTTTTTGTCCCGGATCTTTACTGCAAGCATGAATATAAATTTCGGTGCGGTTACAGGTGGATAGCAGCACCGCTTCATGGATTAATTTACCTCCGCCATTCCCTTCGCCGAGCAATTCGCGTAGGGCGGATTGGGCGCGTTCCGGGCCAAAGGCCAGGCGCTCACGCACTTCAACCGGGGCAATCTTGTGATTGAGGCCGATCATCAAAATCGGAATAGAACGGCATGGGCGCTCCAAATCAACCTCGCTCATCGACAGCCTCCTTCCGACGGTGAGATTCCCGGTAAAGGCGGGCGCGATTGACCATACCTGCCGCCCAGTTTTCCGCCCCCCCTACGTGCAGGTGGGTGTAAGAAGCCAGGACTTGCTTCACCACAAATCCATCGCGCCCCTGCCCCATCCCGTTGCCGCGAGAAAGGCTATACGCGGTATTGGCATCTTGCTCTGCTGCAGGCGCCCAGCCATAAAGGCACGAATTATGAAACTCGTGGCCACGTAAAACCTCGCCAGGCCCAAAGAAAGGATTGTCCCGATCCACCTGCGCGGTCACATAGCCGTGTCCCTGGGGCCGGCTGGTCATTTGGATCTCGAAGGGCAG
>JAJYIW010000083.1 GCA_021789855.1 Chloroflexota bacterium
CAATCCCTGGACTGGGCTCACTTCCTACGCCGGGAAGCCCCCGATAAAAAGAATGGAAATCATGGCAGCCAGCCGGCCGCGGGTGTAACCGCGTCACCCCTTGAAACCAGCCAGAGCAACGGGCATAAAAAAATGGTCGTGGCGGTCGATCGGGTCTCTTTCGTGGTTCACACCCAGGAAATTTTCGGCGTGCTGGGGCCCAACGGCGGCGGTAAATCGACCCTGATCCGCCTGATCTCCACCCTGCTGCTGCCTGATGGAGGGTCGATCGAAGTGTTCGGCTATGACGTGGTGCGCCACCCCATGGAAGTCCAGCGGCTGATCAACCGGGTCTCGGTTGAGGCCAGCTTTTTCAAAAAGCTCAGCCCCATGGAGAACCTGCTTTACGGGGCACGATTGTACGGGTTGGATGGAAAGAGCACCCGGCGCGCAGTGGTGGAAATACTCACCCGCCTGGGCTTGGAGAAACGCGTCATCACCAAGCCGATGGAAGAGATGTCGCGCGGGATGCAGCAGAAAGTGGCCGTCGCCCGGGCGTTGCTGACTCAGCCGCGCCTGCTGCTGCTGGACGAGCCCACCACCGGGCTCGACCCGCGCTCCAAGCGCGAGGTTCAAGCCCTGGTCCTGGAGATGCGAAAACAATCCGGCACCACCATCTTGCTGACTTCCCACGATATGGTCGAGGCTGAAAGCCTGTGCGACCGTATCGCCATCATGAACAACGGTAAAGTGGTTGCGCTGGACACGCCCTCCGCCCTGAAACACACCATCCCCTGGAAGGATGGCCGGGAACCTACTCTCGAAGAGGTATTCCTTGAGCTCACCGGTAAACAACTGACCAACAAAGACGAAGAAGAAGAAATTGAAATCGAAGAGGTTGTCGTATGAAAATGGAAATCACTACCCCCTTGTTTACCAGCCGGTCATTAAATCTGACTGCGGTCGACCCGGAAAGGGACGCCGCGGTAGAGGCAACGTGGACCGGCCAGCTTAGCTATGCGCAATGGCTGCGCGACCAGCCGGCCCGCCCGTTGTCGCCCTTTGAGCTAAAAAAAATCTACGAGGCCATGCTCATTAAAGCCGGCGAGTCCAGCAGCTCCTTCTTTGGCGCTTTCCGTCTCAAGGCCGGCGATCGCCTGATCGGTTTCCTGCGCATGCCCTGGATCAGTTGGAATACCGGCGTTGCGCCCATCCAACTGTTCTTCGGCGAAGCCAGCGACCTGGCCGACTACGGCCAGGAAGCGCTCTGCCTGACCCTGGCCTACGCCTTCGACGAGCTCAACCTGCACCACCTGCACGTAATGGTCTCATCCGGCGACCCTGGCCATATCGCCTTCTACGAAAAGAACGGCTTTAGGCTGGAAGTCCGCCAGCGCGAAGCCATCTTTCGCGGCGGGCGTTATTTTGACCGCCTGTTCTACGGGATGCTGCGTTCTGAATGGGAAGCCCAGTATGCGGAGGTGGTCCAATGACCGCTCAACCGCTGACTGGCACCCTGGTCCGGCTGACCGTGGAAAACCCTGATACGGCCGCCAGCCTCTTCGCTGCGTGGAACACCGACAGCGAATATCAACGCCTGCTCGATAGCAACGAGCCCCGGCTGTTCCAGGCCAAAAGGATGCAGGAATGGCTGGAAAAAGACGCCGAAAAGCGGAACCTGTTCATTATCCGCACCCTCAGCGATGACCGTCCTATCGGCTTTATCGAGCTGGACGGCATCGACTGGGGCGCGCGCAGCGGCTGGATTGGCATCGGCATCGGCCCGCGCGAGGATTGGGGCAAAGGCTATGGCACCGACGCAATGAAAATTTTGCTGAAGTACGCCTTCGAAGAGATGAACCTGCACCGCCTCAGCCTGGATGTGTTTGAGTTCAACCCGCGCGCCATCCGCTGTTACGAAAAAGCCGGCTTTCGCCACGAAGGGCGCCAGCGTGAAGCGCTGCACCGCGCCGGGCGGCGCTGGGATCTGATCTTTATGGGTATTCTGAAAAGTGATTGGGAATCAACCCTATGACCACCGCTATTTATCAAATCCGGGCATCTTATGCCTTTGTTGAACGCAACCTGAACCTGATCAAGCGCTACTGGACGTGGGAGATCGTCTGGCTGGTGTACTCCATCGCCGAGAGCATGTCGGTCAGTTTCATCGGCCTGGGCGCCGGCCAGGTGGGCAACCAGCCGGCGAACATCGACTCACGCTACCTGGTGCTGTACCTGTTAATCGGCACCCTGGTGTGGCGCTACCTGTCGACCATCTTCTACTGGATCACCAGCCTGATCGGCGTGGAGCGCTGGGAAGGCACGATCGAATACACGCTGATGGCGCCCATCCACCGCATCACCCACATGGCTGGCCAGACCCTCTTCTCAGTGGGCTACAGCATGTTCCTCACTGTGATCATCCTGGCGGCTACCGCGCTGATGTTCAAGATTGACCTGACGAACGCCAACCTGGCCGGCGGCGCGCTGGTGCTGCTGGCCGGCAGCCTGTCGTTTATCGGCATTGGGGTGATGGCTTCGGTGATGCCGCTCCTTTTCCCTGAGCGCGGCGAGCAGATGACCCACGTGTTCATCGCCCTGGTGCTGCTGGTTTCCGGGGTGTATTACCCCATCAGCGTGCTCCCGCAGGCCCTGCAGAAGATCGCCATCTTTAGCCCGGCTACTTATGTGCTGGATGGCGTGCGCAAGGCGCTCCTCCAGGGCACACCCACCCCCCAGCTTTGGGCCGATATCTGGCCAGCCCTGGTGATGGGCCTGGCGCTCATCCCGGCCGGGATGTGGGTGTTCCAACAGGCTGAACGCTACGCAAAGCACACCGGAAAATTGCATCGCAACGGCTGAAGACTGGTAAAATGGGGCATCATGCCTGACATCCTGTCGCCTGATGCCCCCCAGCCGGTTGTGATTGGCGTGGTCGCCGACACCCATGTGCCCGATCGCCAGGGACAGCTTAACCCACGGCTTTTGCCCGCGCTGGAAAAGGCCGGCGTTTCGCTCATCCTGCACGCCGGGGACGTCAGCGCTGCCCGGGTGCTGGACGAGCTGGCCGAAGTCGCGCCGGTGAAGGCCGTGCGCGGCAACCGCGACTGGACCATCCCCGGCCTGCCGCTGGCGCTGAGCCTGTCCATCGCCGGGGTAAGCCTGGGACTCACCCACGGGCACGGCGGGTGGGCCCGGTATCTGATCGGTAAGGCTCAATATGTGGCCCAGGGATACAGCCTGGATTTTTACTGGCGCCCACTCCGCCGCTTATTTCCCACGGAGCAGGTGATCGTCTTCGGCCACACCCATCACCTGGTCAACCAGGTGATCGACGGCTGCCTGTTGTTCAACCCGGGGGCGGCGTACGCCTGCCATGAAAATGATCACCGGGCGCACGCCGGGGTGTTGACCATCTTCCCTGGCGGGCGCGTGGAAGCGACGTTAATCGACCTCGACGATAGCGCCAGCCAGGGCCAGGGCTAGGGCTGGCTGGTGTCAAAAATGGGGGGACGAGACGGGAACCCGTAACGCGGCCAGAACAGGTTCAAGGCCGGGCCAGGGTCATCTTTATTGTTGACGCGGTAATGCCCCATGACCATGTCCCAGGGAATATGCCAGCGGGCGCGGATGTCTTGCACGAGCAGCTTGAGCGCCTCAATCTGCGCCAACGGGTAATCTTCCCAATAGCGGTACCCAAAGGAATCCAGATAGTCTTCATAGATGCTGCCATGAAAGATATCCGGTTGGACGTGGCCGTCATTGACCAGCTCGATGCCGATGGATTGGGTGTAAGGCTCGACGAATTGGCCGTTCAGGTCGCAGATCGGGCAGGTGTCCACGCAGTAGCTGCGGTAGCCATAGCAGGTGACGTGATAGGCCGAATTGCTTTCCTGAACCATTTGAACCACCGTCCCATTCCGGTCGATGATGTAATGAGCGCTGGTGTTGCTGGCCTTCTGGAAGGTGGCCACCGCCGCAGCCAGGGAGCCATCGGTGTAGTGGATGACAATCGCCCGCGGGGTATTGCCGGGGACGAAATTGCAGGTGGGGCGCACATAAATCCCCATGGGCAGGCGAGCCTGGGTGTCCAGGCTGACCTGGGGGGTAAACGCCCTCGCGTCGATCATGGCAAGCCAGGTATCGCTGTTATCCGGCGGGTGCCTCTGGCAGAAGGCCAGCAGGCTGTTACCCACGGCCCCAACCGGTGTGGCGCTCACGGTGGCCCGTGGGGCGCCACCTGGCGTAGCCGTCGGACTGGGGGTAGGAGTCAGGGTGGCCGTGGCGGTCGCGGTGAGCGTAGGGGAAGCGGTTGGAAGCGGCGTTGGCGTCAATCCCAGGGGCTGGATGGCGGCCTGGATCAGCTGGTCAAACGTCTTCCCATTGGAGCCGCTGAGGATCGGGTAAAACGACTGGCTGGAATAAGGATACAGGCGGGGCAACTGGAAGCGGTCAGGATCCTGCGGGAAAACACTGCGATCCTTGCGGGTGAACCCGGCCAGGGCGAAATTGTAGCCGAGGGATTGGATGATGGCCGGCGCCTGGCTGGGGACGCTGTCGTAGGGGTAGGCAAAACCCACCGGCGCCACCCCAACTTCGTCCTGGATTACCTTGCGCGCCTGCCCCGCGTCCCACCGGATCTGCTCTGCGGTCTGGGAGGCGTAATCCGGGTGAGACAAGCCGTGCGACTCCACCGAAACGATCCCATCTTTCTGCCACTGGCGCAGCTCATCCCAGCAGAAACGGTCATCCTGGCTGCTGCAGGTATCGGTAACGACCGTAGTGTTGATCACCAGGAAGAATAATGCCTTGAAATGGGCTTCCTTGAGGGCCGGGATGATGACTTTCTCATAATCCGCCCGGGTGGGGAGGCCGATATCGAAGGTCAGCACCACAGACTTCTGTGGGAATGGCTTGCCATTCAGGTAATCCACCAGGTCGGCGGCACTCAGGCTGGTAAAACCGTTGGCGGCCAGCCATTGAATCTGGCTGGCATACCAGTCAGGGGTCATCATAACCTGGTCGTTCAATTTAAAAGTGGAGTAATGGTATTCCAGGATGGGAATTCGGCTGGCAGTGAGCTCAGGCGTGAGCGTCAGCGTCTGGCTGGGGAGCGGGGTGAGGGTGGGCGAACCCATCACCGTTGGCGAAGGAGCCGGGCTGGGGGTGACGCTGGAGGTGGGCGTCTGCGTCGCCGGCGCAGTGGACGATGGCGGCTGCCGGGTCAGCGTGGGGCTGGGCGTTCCCGCGCACCCGGCCACCATCACCCCTGCCAGGATCAGCCCCAACAGGCGTTCGAAAAAGGAATTACGCCGGCGCCAGGGACGCGAAGAAACCGTTCCTATGGCATCTATGCTCATCAAAATCCTTAGCCTGCTTCGCGCCTTCGTGTTGAGGCCAGCTTACGGTGCGGGTGGGGTGAAGCGCAGCAAGCTGTTATTCACCGCATCGCTCACCCACACGTTGCCAGAAGCATCCACCATCACGCCCGAAGCCTCGCCAAAGCCGGTCTGATCCGTGGCATAATCCCCCCAGGTGTGGAGGAAGGTGCCCTGGGTGGTAAATTCGAGCACCCGGTAACCTTCCGGGTCGGTGACAAAGACGTGACCCTGGTTATCCACGGCAATGAAAGGCTTGTTTTCCAGGGATTGGCCAAACCAGCCATTGATGGCCCAGGATGTGACCGGGGTGAATACCTTGCCGGTCGCATCGGGCGCCAGCACCTGCACCCGCTGGTTCCAGGTATCTGCGATGTATACCTTGCCCTGCTGATCAATCGCGATCCCGACCGGCTCGTCAAACTGGCCGGGGTCGACCCCAGCCCCACCGAACTGGGTGATGGCGTTGCCGTCCTGGTCAAACACCACCACGCGTTTGTTGCCGGTATCGGTGACGTACAGGCGACCCTGGCTATCGAAGGCCAGGCCGCGGGGACCCCAGAAGGCATCCGGTTTTTCCGCTTCGCCGAAGTAGCCCCACATTTTGATAAATTGGCCCTCAGCGGTAAATTTTTGAATGCGATTATTCCACGTATCGGCCACGTACACCGAACCGTCCGGCCCGACTGCCACGCCCCATGGCTCGTAGAAGGTGCCTCCAGGGGCGCTGCCTTTGCTGACGTCGGCGAAAGTGCCCCACGCGTTGATCACCCGGCTGCCATCTGCGCTGAGGTGGACGATGCGGTTGTTGCGCGAATCGGCCACGTACAGGCTGCCATCCGGGGCAATCGCCATCTGGCGGGGAGCGTTAAAGGTCACCACGCTGCCAGTTCCTCCCACCACCAGGTTCGGGGTGAGTGACACTTTACCCTTGGCATACGGATCGGTCTGGACCGCCTGGGTCGTGGGGGCCACGCCGTATTTCCACATTTGCGCCACGATATCCTTGCGGATGTACAGGCGCATGCGATTGCTCGGCTGCCAGTTGGCCAGGGTAAAGGTATCTTGCTTGGTCAGGGTGGCATACGGCTGGTAATTGCGATTGAACCAGATCTGGAATACCGCATTGCGCATTTTCGGATCGCTGATCGCGCCCCAAATGCGTTGCCAGGTCAGGTCAAAGTAATCCTGGCGCGGCCACCACAGGCGCATGTAATCGAATTTATCGTAGGCATCCCCCAGGATGGCATCCACTTTACTGAACTGGGCTTCTCCGACCGCCACGAGCGGGTAATTGCGCAATTCGCTGGTGGGCTTGTCGCCAAAATAGACTTTGTTGGGGTAATCACGCAGGTACCACCAGAAGGGGTAATTGACGTCGTTATCGTAAGCCACCACGATATCTTTACCGCCGGTGATGCGATAGGATATTTGCGCGATTTGGGCCAGCGCGTCCTTCGGCCCGCGCGCCGCGTGAGCATAGACCAGGAATTCCAGGGCGGTATCGTAATTGATGTAAGCCGCCCGGTACGCCGTGCGGATGGTGAGCACCGCCAGGAAGCCAAAAAAGATGTAAACGACCAGCCGGCGGAAATCCGCCGGCTCCCACGGGATCAACAGGCGCATCAGGCCAATCCCGCTGCCGACCAACACGAGCAGAGACGTCAGGAACAGGCCGGTGATCTGGAGCTGGTCGATGGTCTTCCCCTGGAACGGCGGGGTGGGGCCAAGCAGCGAACCCAGGGTGCCTCCCAGGCTGGCCAGGAAAAGGCCGATCAGCAGGGTCACCAGCCAGCCGCGATTCTGCTTCACCTTTTCCCAATGGGTCGATTCGATCAGGTAGCCCAATGCCCAGCCGGAGGTGAGGATCATCGGCAGGGTGATATCGACGGTCAGCCAAGGCATGCGCTCACCGGCCACGCTGAAAGCGATCAGGCTGGAAATCGACCAGAAGACCAACAGGGCCAGGATGGGCACAGGGCGCATTTCCGGCTGAACGTCATCCAGCGCCAGCTCACCCGCGCCGGCGACTTCCACTCCTTCCGTCACGCCGCCGGCCTGGCGGTCAAGCCAGCGTTCCAGGGTGGCAGACACCCCGGACTCGCTCGAGCCGGATGGCTCCAGGTCGGATGCAGCAGCCTCTGTTTCGGCTTCTTCAGCAAAGTGGGAAGGCGCAGCGCTTTCGCCAGGCGAGCGGTTGTCCAGGTCGCCGGCGATTGGCGCCAGGGCCGGCTCAGCTTCTGCGCGCCTGAAGGGGAAACCGGGCTGCGACAGCCACAATTTCCGTTTAATGCCCAGGACTATAGCCAGCAGCGTTCCCAGGGCAGGTAAAAATTCGTAGATGGGCACCTGGATCAGGACGTAGTAATACAACGGCTGGCTGCCACGATTGACCGCCTGCTGGGACATCCAGTAACCCAACGCCGCAACCAGGCCCATGGGAATGCCCAGCCCGTTGGTGAAAAACGTGCTGTACAAGACAATAAAGATGCTCCAGAAGATGGCCATGCAGGTCAGCCAGACGCGCGGGCGCCACCATAACCCGATAGCGATGGCCAGCGCTGCCAGCGGGGCGATGAACAAGGCGGTGGTGATCAGCCCGGTGTTCGAGGTGTCCAGGGGGTCAAACCCGGCCAGCTTGATAAAGACCGCCGCGCCCAACGGGAGGACAATCGTTCCTTGGAGCATGAGCAAATCGAAGGCGCGCTCGTCACGGATACGCTGCCAACCCAGGCCGGTGATCAGGAAATATACTGCTCCCGCCAGGCCTATGGCAGCCCCGGCCAGGCTGACCAGGATGCCAACCCTTGACAGGGGAGACATACTGCTCAAGAAAGACGCGCTGGCTGTGGCGGTCGCCGTCGCTCCTGCCTGGCTGACTGGCGTGGGGGTTTTGCCGGTGATATACAGCCCAATCGCAATGCCGGCAAACAACACCAGCACCAGCAGCGCATAAATGAAATTTCGCCAGGCCCGTACGTCCTTCCAGGTGCGCCGCAGGAGACGCTCGATGAAAAAAAGCGTCAGGAACACCAGGATTTCTAGGGCGAAGATATAGGAGGTGGCTTTATCGGTAAAATGGAGCGCCGTGATCAGGGTAAACAGGTACAGGTAACGCGCTTTACCGCTTTGCAGATAAGCCAGCACGGCAAACAACATGGATGCCGCCCAAAAAACGCTGTAACTTTCATTGCGCGTGTACCGGTTGTAAAATAACAGGTAAGGCGAGATCAACGCCATGAAACCCGCCACCAGCGCGCCTGCCCGGCCCAGGAAACGCCGGTAAGCGAAGAGGATGAACACGATCACCCCGATGCCAAACAGCACGGCTGGCAGGCGGGCGGTGGTGTCGTTAGCGCCAAAGAGGAAGAAAGAAAGGGCCATCATGTGAAATTGCAGCGGCCCATGGGTAACCGGGTCGTAGCGGTAACCACGCCCCTGGTAGAGGTCGTAGGATGGCACCACATGGTTGACTTCATCGTGGCTCATCACCCGCACGCCAACGTCGTAATAACGGCTGACGATGGCCACAACGATAATGACGAGCGCTATAAAAGTTTCCACGCTTAAGCCGGGCAGGAAACTAAAAAGGGGTCGATCAAGCCAGGTAGATGGTTTTAGTTGTGGTTGCATACGGTAGGCAATTGTCTGGTTGAAAAATGTCTTGCCATCGCCCCCCGCACGCCAGCCCAGGCAGGTATTGCACACCGTCGCCTGTAAGCCAGCCTATGGCAATCCTGGCAATAGTACTGTATCCTGTCTATTCTGGCAAGGATAAAGACGCCATAAAAACCTGGATATTCGGCCCCCCGGCCATTAATTTGGGGTAGAATGTTAACTATTAAAGCATGTTAAGAAATCATACGGGTTTTATTCGTCTGGCGTTGGCGAGCCTGGTCGTTGGGAGTGTCCTCAGCGGGTGTAATCTCCAACTCATGCAAAGGGGAACTCCGGCTTCTCAGAGCAGCCTGACGGCTACGCCACCGGGCTCGTCCCCGATCACCCCCACCCCGGGAACCTTTACACCCACGGCCCGGCCGGGGGGGAGCATGACCATTACGCCGTCTCCCCTCCCGGCCACGCCATCGCCGGGCGGAACGGAGCCGGCCAGCCTCACCCCGCCAGCAGGAAACACCCCCAGCCCGACCGCCTGGTGCGACCGGGTCGAACCAGGGAACCCCATTGACATCACCATCCCGGATGACACCCACATGCAACCCGGCCAGGCGTTCACCAAGACCTGGCGCCTGGTCAATGCCGGCACCTGTCCCTGGACGAAAAATTACGCCGTGGTGCTTTTCTCCGGCAAGAGCTTCAGCGCTCCCCGCACCAATTTCCTCGCCCAGGCGGTCGACCCAGGCGATTCGGTGGATATCTCGCTGGATATGATCGCCCCGATGAATTCAGGCAAATACCAGAGCAACTGGAAATTGAGCAACGATCAGGGCCAGCTCTTCGGCCTCGGCCCCAACGGGGACTCGCCATTCTGGGTGCGCATTATCGTGGACGAACCGAACACCGATACCCCGGTGCCGATCACGCCTACCCTGACCCCCACGGTCGCCATAGCCTCCTCGGGGGTCGCCATGCTAAGCCTCAACCAGGGCCTGGACCTCAGCGCCGACAAGGTGACCAACCTGTCGGCGGACATTGAATTAACCACCGACGCCGCCGGGGCGCTTCTCCTGGCGCCCCAGGCGGAAGCGACGTTAAGCGTGTTCGGCGCACAAGAACCAGGCCTGGCCGATTGCCAGGCTGCGTCTACCGGGAAAACACCGGTCGACCTGACCTCCATTACCAGCGGCACCTTTTTCTGCTTGAAAACGCACCTGGGGGTGCCTGGCTGGCTGCGCCTGGTATCCACCGATAACCAGGATCATACCATTTCCGTCGAATTTCTGACCTGGGCCATCCCTTGATCTGTGCCGGGCAGAAAGGTCTATAATTAATCCACCAGGGCTTTCATCACCATGACCTGTCTCCTGAAAAACAAGAGGATCACCCAATCGAATCAATTTCCGAGCGAGGGGCGCCATGTATAACCGAACTATGAATTGGGATAATTATTTAAATCGTTACGGCTTTAAAGACGAGGCCAGCCACGGGTTGATTCGTCACGCGGCGCCGCCCATCACCGCCTCCATGTTTATCGTTCCGATCAGTACGCTGGCCATGATCGCCTCACCTCTGGAAATCCAGGCTGCCCTGACCCGTAGCCTGTCAGCCGCCACCTATCCCATCGATCCCTACACGGTGACGCTCGAATCGCTGCGCTCCAGCTTTGATTGGGCCATGGGATCGGTCTTGTGGAAGCTGGAATTGCAGCGGCCGGGGTTGCAGGAGCTGAGCACCAGCCTGCGCCCATTCGGCGACCGCGAGCTGGTCGACATGCGCCACCGGGCCGAGGCTGCCTTCCAGGCCGGGCATTACAGCGAGGCCCTGGCCGGGCTGCTCGAATGCGAATCTCGCGATTACCAGGATTTCTCCCTGCACCTGACGATCGGCAATATCTACCTGTACCACCAACGGCCGGCCAACCTGGAAAAGGCGCGCGCCTCGTATGTGGTGGCCGCTCGTTACGCCGAGACCCGCGCCCCCCGTTACGCCAGCCTGGCCCACCTGTGGGCTTCATTTGCCGCTTACCTGCAGAACGACCAGGAGTCAGCCATCGAGCTGGCAGGTAAAGCGATTAATTTGTCGCCCCAATTGCTCGAAGCGCGATACAGCCAGGCGCGATACGCCGCCCTGGCCGGCCAGCCTGGCCTGGTGATCAACAACCTGGAACAAGTCATCCGGGCTGACCGGAATTACGCCATCCGGACGGTGACCAACCGCGATTTTATTACGATGGCTCCCCAGGTGAATGCGCTGATCGAGCGGTTGCGCGGCGATGCCCGCCAGCAGGCTGAAGTGGTGGGGCGCAATCTGTACGCTGAGATCGGTCGCAGCCTGATCCCCAGCAGCGAGCAGGCCGCTGCCCTGCGCCTGCAAGGCGAAATTACCGAGCGCTGGCGCCAGGATACCTATTTCGGCTACATGGAAGCCGCGGGGAAAACCGTGCGCTATAAAGTGTTTGTCGAGGGATTGCACCTGGGGGAACGCGATCGCCTGGGCGCCGAAGCCACCGAGCTGGTCGAGTCATTGAAAAGCGAGTTTTCTCATGCCCGGCTGCCGGCCCGGTTCTCCACCCGCCTCGAAGCCATGCTGGCCGCCTGCGACGCTAACCTGCACCCCCGATTGGCGCCTAAACCCACCCCGCCTGCCGCGGAGCCAGGCGAGCAGCCCGGCAGCTCTCCTGCCCAGGAACCAACGCCAGTTGGTGTTCCTGAAGCCGGGGTCGAGCCGGCCCCGGCTGCTGCTCCCCCTCCAGGCAGCGAGCCCCCTGCGGCTGAGAGCCTGCCAGCAGTAGAAACCCCTGCTGCTGAGCCAGCGCCCGAAGGTGAAGCGCCCCTGGCTGAAACCGCGCCGGCTGGAGATACCGCCGTAACCGAGGCTGAGGCGGATCAGTTAGCCTTCCCCATCGAAAGCGAGCCAGGCGAAAAAGCAACCGAAACCGAGGCTGCGGCGGACGAGATTACCTCCCCCAACGAAAGCGAGCCAACGGGAGAAGCCCCCGAAACCGAGGCTGCGATGGACCAGGGAGCCTCCCCCAACGAAAGCGAGCCAACGGGAGAAGCCCTCGAAACCGAGACAGCGTCTGAAAGCGAAGCGCCCGCCAGCGAAGCCTTGCTGGCCGAAGAAACCGCCCCGGTTGAAGCCGCGTCCGAAGGCGAAGCCCCAATTGAATCGGCGCCCTCCACAGAAGCACCCCCGGTGCAAGCGGAAGCAGCGCCAGGCATAGAAACGGCGGCCGCGCCTGCGCCTGAGCCCCAAGTCCCTGCCGCTCCCCCCGTGCTGGGGGTGCCATCGCTGGCCCAGGTATTTGCGGCGTTGGAGATTGCCCGCCGCGCGCAGGCTCTGTGGCGCACCG
>JAJYIW010000084.1 GCA_021789855.1 Chloroflexota bacterium
GCGCGCGGCGGCACTTGAATGTGTTCGTTTACATGGCGGTGGTGGACCTGGTGGCCTGCCTGTGCCTGCTGTTTTTTTGCCTGGTTTTTGGCCAACCGCTCTCCGGTTATTCCTGGCAGACCTACCTGGTGTTTGTTGGCGCTGCGCTGATCTCGCAGGTGGGAGGATACCTGTCTCTCAGCTATGCCCTGGGGTATTTGCCGGCCTTTGTCGTGGCGCCGACCATGATTGCCCAACCCGTGCTGACCGCGCTGCTGGCTATCCCGTTATTGGGTGAGGGACTCGCCCCAGTCCAATGGCTGGGGGGGCTGGCTGTATTGGGTGGGATCGCGCTGGTCAACCGTTTCCAATAGAAATCCTATAATAATAGTACATATCACTTGAATATAATCTGTATTGTACTATAATATTGTTATAATAAACTTGTTGGCAGGGAGGGGCAATGGTCTCATCAGATAACGATCGATTCAGTCCTGCAGAGCACACCCCGGCAGAAGTCCTGGTGGGACGGAAGCTGCGCGAGCTGCGCACAAAGCAAGGCCTTTCGTTGAGGGCCCTGGCCGGGCGCAGTGGCCTTAATTTCAATACCCTCAGCCTGGTTGAAAATGGGAAATCCTCTCCTTCGGTTGGTACGCTGCAACAATTAGCCCTGGCCCTGGATGTACCTATTTCAACGTTCTTTGAATCAGAGCCGGTGGAAAAGCCCATTGTCTTTACCCCGGTCGATCAGCGTCCCCAGGCTTTCTTTGGCAGCGTACGCATGCAAAACCTCGGTAGGGATCTGGCTGGCAGCGCCGTTCAGCCTTTTGTGGTGACGTTGAGACCTGGGATGGGCAGCAGCGACCGCGAAATCGTCCACACCGGGTATGAGTTTGTCTATTGCCTGAGCGGTTCCATTCATTACGAAATCGAAAGAGAGGAATTCCGGCTGGCGCCAGGCGACAGCCTGGTGTTTGAAGCTCACCTGCCTCACCGCTGGGAAAACAAAGGCGCCGATACGGCCGAAATATTACTGATACTTTACCCTTCTGATGGGCGTGAAGAGCCGGGCGGCCGCCATTTCAATATTGAATATTTGAAAAAGGAAATCACACTACCTGGGAGAGGAGGTGAAAGGTAAGGTATTACACACGATTTAAACATCATTGACCATCGTTTATGGGTTTCATGCTCAATTCGGAAATGTAGGAGGTTGAGATGACCGCGTTTACACTGACTCCCGCGGGAAAAGGGATTATGCGCTGCAAACACACCGCACCTTTTTCACCCGATGATGTCCAGGCTCTGGCAAAATTCCTCGAAGACTACAAGGAAAAACTGCTGATCGATCTGACCCATGTGTCGGTAGATGAGTGCGTGCGCAACATCAAGAATTTTCGACCGATGATGCCCACTTCGGCTGTCTTCGGCGCGCCGATTGGCCAGGAGATCCTGGAGCTTTCGAAGAGCTATTACGAAAAAGAGGTGCGGTTTTTCAACAGCGAAAGAGAGGCCTTAGACTGGCTCCGGGAACAATAACCGGGTACCAGCTAAAGCCTCTTGATGGGTGATCAGGCCTCAATGCTCCGATATAACCTGTTGGTTGTATCGGAGCCAGGCTCAGGGGTTACTGGCAGGCCTGGAAAGCCGGCAGGTGGTTGTTGAGCGAGGCGCTCTGCAGGTTGTCAAACACCCGCAGCATATCGGTATGGGTGACCACCAGCTTGAGCTGATCGTAGAGGGCTGCATCAGCGACTTCGGCATTGACACCTGCCTGGCAGGCTTCGCTCAGGTTGGCGAAAGAAGGTGCGCTGCTCAACCCCGGGTTAGCCGGTATGGTTACCCCATACTTGACCGCCTGGCGGGTCAGAGCATTGACATGTTGCTGCTCAGCCAGGGCGATCTGGGAAAATGGGTAGACATTACCGAACTGGCTGATCACATATTGATACAGGTTCAATGCCCCATACTCCTCCAGGATGGCCTGGTTGAGTGCGTCTTTTTCGGCTGCAGAAAGGGGGGTCAGCGAGAGCCCGCTCCCGGGGGGATTGGGGTTGGTCGTTTGGCCATACCCACCCCGGCTGTCATAGCCTGCTCGCCGTTCTAAAGGTGCGGCAGAGACGGTGGAGGGTTGGGTCAACCCGATCAACCCCATAGCCAGGATAACCACGGCGGTTAATCCACCAAACGCTTTCAAAATCCTTGTTTTCATATTGATTCTCCTTGTATAAAATGTATGTCAGACTGATTTCATCTTACCTGTGCCGTTTGAAAATCTTTTGAAGGAGGTACGAAGAGATGATGAATATTGCCGCGCCGTAACGAAACCTTACGGTTTGCATCTAATTAAAAAAGCTGATTAGAAGAAGACTACTATGGCTTACGATTTCCTTGTCATCGCAGCGCATCCAGATGATGCTGAAGTTCAGATGGGGGGAACAATCGCCAAACTGGCAAAAATGGGCCGTCGCGCCTTGATTGTCGATTTGTGTGATGGTGAGCCTGCTGATTACTCGGAGCCAGGGATTCGCCGGGAACAAGCGCTGTCGGCGGCGGCGTTATTGGGCGCTGATCGGGAATTTCTTGGCGGCCAGGATCGGTTCATCGTGGATAATATCCCCACTCGCCTGGCGATTGCCCGGTTGATCCGCCAGCACCGGCCGGGGATGGTCTTTGGCACCACGGGGGCCTGTATTCATCCCGATCACATGGCAGTCGATCCCCTGGTGACCGCGGCGGTCTTCTACGCCCGCCTTAAAAATTGGGCCCGGGTGCCAGGGGGAGAAATCCTGGCGGACACGGAGCCCTGGGAAATCCATCGCTTGTTCTTTCCCCATTGTAAGATGGAGCCGGCCTGGGGCGATTTTGCCTTTGCGGTGGACGTCAGCGATACCTATCCCATTAAGAAAAAGGCGTTAGCGGTCTATTCATCCATTTTCACCGTTCAATCAGGCGACCGGTTGCTTGACCTGTACGAAGCGGAAGATGCCCACATGGGAAGGATGTTTGGCATTGCTTATGCCGAAGTATTCAAGAGCCAAAGCCCGCTCATCGTCAGCGACCCTACCGTTTTCTTACCCGGCCTGCACGGTTAATCTCCCTCAAGTGCCCTGATCATCTTCTCTAGTCCGCTCTGGTGATGGGTTTGGATCGATTCACCCTGTAACTTTTAAAAAGCCAGACCATCTAAGATTAAATGGATAGGCAAAATAGTCCGGATTCAAATCTATTTTTAAATTGGAGATCGATTCAATGACAGAGACATTGAAACAGCAACCACGCGTGATCGTTTTTAGCACCCCCACCTGTTCATTTTGCAATGCAGCCAAACGTTACTTTCGCGAAAAAGGTGTGCATTTCAGGGATGTAGATGTAAGCCGGGATACAGCGGCTGCCCGGGATATGCTACGGCGTTCAGGCCAATCGGGCGTACCCGTTATCGATATTGGTGGGAAAATCGTCATTGGTTTCGACCGGCCTAAGATCGATCGCTACCTTGGGCTTAAGTAAATAAATTAATCTCCGCTGCCAAACCCGGTGGTCTCACCTGAAACCACCCTCTTTGGCAGCGGAGTATGGAATTAACTAATCAACCGCCACGGCCCTTTCTTGGACGGCCACTTCCTCAGGCTGAGGGCGCGCTGCGGCCAGGAAACCCCAGAACATCAACACAGCGGCGATCAGCTCGCCCACGTATAAATACTGACCGATTCCCAACCGCGTCAGGGTGCTGGCGAAGGCGATTGATAGCGCGCCGGCCGCGATCAGCACATTGCCAATCACCCGGTTGGGTAAAACACGCTTCCGCCAGAAAAGAAAAGCCGAATAGATGGCCCCTCCGACCAGGGTCAGCAGGCCATACGTGTTAAAGAAGGGCGTGGTCAGGCGTACCGGCGATCCCAGGGGGAGCAAGCCGCGCTGAACAGTAACCGTTTGCCCATTGACCACCTTCGAGGTGGTTTTCGCCCAGGAAGGCGCGGTTTCTCCTGCCGCCAGTACGTGCGCGCCGTATTGCTCACTCACCGGATGCGCGGTGGAGAAAGAGGCCACGTCCAGGTTGTGCACCGCCTGGGCCATCATGATCGCTGCCACGATGCTGCCCAGCACCAAAACGACGGTCACGATATGCACCCAGGGCTTGCGCACCAACAGATACAGCGTGCCGTGGCCTATCCAGGCTGCGTTGAGGGCCGCCCCAAACAGGTACCAGCCATAAAATACCCACCGGCTCCAGACCAGGCTCAGATAGGCTTCAGCGAAGCTGCTGAAGCCAAACATGGCCAGCCCAATTCCCCAAAAGAGAAAATTGAGCCGCCGGCGCACAGCAAACCGCTGGAGCACAAAGATGGTAAAGACGAGCATGACCGCAGTGGATAAAAATGGAAGCAGTTGGATCAAAGGCAACATTCGTTATCTCCTCGAAGGCTAAATACGGGTCAAAAATGCACCAGGCCGACCAACACGCCCAGGGCAACCAAAATCAGCCCCAGCATGATGATCCCTAACAAAACCAAACTGATTGGGATAACCCAATTGAAGAGCACCGACCTGGACGGTATGCGCGAGGATGTCCCCGGCTTTCCAGTGGTCTTGGGCTTATCAGGAAGACCCATCTTTTCCTCACAAATTCCATTAACTCATTAAAATATTAATAAGTGATCATGATAATGTCATGAGATCATGATTAATATAATTATAGCCTTATCGGGTGATAATTGGGTTTACAGAAAGGAGCAGGATGAAAAAGACCACTTTTGATATTTTGTTGCTCATCGCTCGCCCGGCTGCCGGTAAAAGCGAAGTGATCCACTACTTGAAGAACACGCCATTGACACAACGGGCGGAGCGCTTCCACATCGGGCAAATCGCCGAGATCGATGATTTTCCCATGCTGTACACCTGGTTCGAGGAAGATGATCTGCTGGAGAAAATGGGCTACCCTCGCCTGCACACCGACGCCGGCGGCTATTTCCTGGGAAATCACCTGTGGGATTTGCTGATCGAGCGCATCGGCCTGGAGTATCAGAAGAAGCTTCGCGATATCGCTGGCTTCAGCGAGGAGTACACGGCGCTGGTTGAGTTTTCCCGCGGCAAAGAACACGGGGGCTATGCCAACGCGTTTGCCCATTTGCCCCTGCCAATGGTGGAAAAGATGGCCGTGCTCTATTTACAGGTGAGCTGGGAAGAATCGCTGCGCAAGAACCGCAAGCGTTTTAACCCGGAGCGGCCGGACAGCATTTTGGAGCACAGCCTGCCTGATGACAAGCTGGCGAGGTTATATCAGGCGATCGATTGGGAGGAGGTCAGTGCGCCTGACCCTCACTACCTGTCCATCCAGGGGAAGTGGGTTCCATACGTGGTTTTTGAAAACGAGGATGATGTTACCACGCCCCAGGCTGGCGCGTTAGGACAACGCCTGCAGGCGCGCTTGTCGACCCTGTGGGAGCTGTATCACGATCCGAAAAAGTAAAAGCTTGTAGAACGGAGGACGAAATGAACCTTTTTGATGCCTTTTTTGCTTTTCTGGCCCGCTTGTTTAATCGTCACCCCACGCCGGCGCCTTCCCCTGGCGAGCCGCCCGATGTGGTCAAACCGCGCGTGTTAGTGATCAACATCGATCCCATTGTGGACGCGCAGGGAACGCGACTGACGACAAGGATGGGATGGAACCGGGTCGATGACCTGATCCAAGGCTTTATTGCGGATATCGCCGAAGTCAGTTATGGGCTGGTGCAGTACCAGTACGACCCCGCTAACCGCATTGACGTGGATGAATTCCCACAAAAAAACGATGGGTTTCAATATACCCCCAGTTCCTACCTCAATATGATGGTAAACGAGAAAACTCACCACGAGCCGGATGGCGTGGATTATCAGAAGATCATCGACGATTATCATCTGATCAGCAAGGTGATGAGCAACCAGGTTGACGAAGTGTGGGTGTTCGGCGCGCCTTATTTTGGTTTTTATGAATCCAACATGGTCGGAAAGGGCGCCATCTGGTGCAACTCATCCCCGTGCGCGGATACGGATCTATGCACGCGCCGGTTTGTCATCATGGGGTTCAACTACCAGCGCGGGATCGGAGAGATGCTGCACGATATCGGCCATCGCATGGAATCGATCATGGCTTACGTTTACCATTCGTTTGGCACCCTCCAGGATGCCTATAATTCAGTCAACCCCAACGTCCAGCCGCCGGTGAGCCCGACCCGGTTTATGCATCCCCAAAATGATTTTGAGCGTTTTATGCTATTTGAAAAAATTGCGCCGGGGCGCGCCGAGGTGGGGCTGATCCATACCCCGCCGAACGGCGATAAAGATTATGACTGGCAGAATTCGAGCGCGGTGTCCAGCAATTGCGATGATTGGCTGAACTATCCCACCTTCCAGGGGACCCGGCGCATGGTCAACTGCCACGATTGGGAATGCAGCCCGGATGGATATGCTTATACCAAGTGGTGGCTCAGGCATGCCCCGCACGTGGGGGGCAGCCAGAACGGCGTTTTGAATAACTGGTGGAAGTACACCATGCAGGTCGATCAGCCATTCTAAAGGAGCGTAGTTTATCGATGAAAGCCATTATGGTGATGTTTGATAGTTTGAACCGGCGCTTCCTCGAACCGTACGATTCGGCTACCGGGACTCGCACGCCCAATTTCATAGAATTATCCAGGCGGACGGTCCAATTTGACCGCTGTTATGTTGGCTCGATGCCGTGTATGCCTGCCCGCAGGGAATTACATACAGGGCGTTATAACTTCCTGCATGCCCCGTGGGGCTACCTGGAACCCTTTGATGACTCGGTTCCGCAAATCCTGTTCCAGCACGGCATCCATACTCACCTGGTCTCGGATCATTATCACTATTGGGAAAATGCTGGTGGTAATTATCATAACCATTACAAAACCTGGGATGCTGTGCGGGGGCAAGAGGGCGATCCATGGATAGCCAAAGTCGGCGGCTTGGACCTTCCCAGGAGAAACAGCCGGGTTCTCAGCCCGCTCGTGGATCTGGCCGAACAGGATGTGATCAACCGTACGGCCTGGAAGAATCACGAGGAAATGCGGCCCATGAACCTGACTTTTACCAAAGGATTGGAGTTCCTTGAAAACAATAAAGATCAGGATAACTGGTTCTTGACGATTGAAACGTTTGACCCGCACGAGCCATTTGATGCACCGCAGCGCCTTAAAGATCAGTATCCTGACGAATACCAGGGGCCTCTATTCGACTGGGACCTGTACGGCCCGGTGACCGAAACACCTGAAGAGGTAGCGCACCTGCGAGCTTGCTACCAGGCGCTGGTGTCCTACTGCGACGAGCAGCTCGGCCGGGTGATCCATTTTATGGATGAGAACCGTATGTGGCAGGACACCCTTCTGATGGTTTGCACGGATCACGGCCATTTCTTATCTGAGCACGGTTTTTGGTCGAAAAATTACATGCCGGTTTACAATGAGCTTGCCAATACGCCGCTATTCATCTGGGATCCGCGCAATCCGGTTCGAGGTGTGCGGCGGCAATCGCTGGTGCAGACCATCGATATCCCGGCGACGTTGTTGGATTATTTCAGCATGCCCTTACCGGCCTCAATGCAGGGACGCAGCATGATCCCGGCGATAAAAAACGATGAGCCGATCCGCGACGGCGGCCTGTTTGGCTACTTTGGCCAGATGACTTGCCTGATCTACGGCGATTACGTCTTCATGCGCGCACCGCAAACCCCTGATAATTCACCGCTCTATCAATATACCTGGATGTTGCACAACGCCAGGGGGGTGGATGTGGAGGGGCAATTCGAATGGGTTAAATTTCCGTTCTCCAAAGGCATGCCCGTTCCAAAGATACCGGTACTTACCCAGGCATTAAACCCATACCAAAGCAAGGATTTGTTGTTCAATCTTAAAGAAGATCCTGCCCAAGATCACCCGGTGGAGGATCCGGCTTTAAAGGCGCAAATGCTGAAGAAAATGGCTGAGTTGATGAAGGAAAACGATGCGCCGGAGGAACAATTTGTGCGCATGGGATTGAAAGAATAAGATACTTCAGTCGGGGCGGTGGGATTTGAACCCACGACCTCACGGTCCCGAACCGTGTGCTCTAGCCGGACTGAGCCACACCCCGAAGCGCCTTGATTATACCATAGCCCTTAATGTTCGCGACGAACCGATTTTCCTACGCTCCAAGAGTATAATTGTTTTGAAGTTCGTAAGGCGTATCTAAAAAAACCGCAATGATGATGGCAACCCTTTCATGAGAGCCATTCGACGCAAGCGTCATTATCCGCCATGGTGGGCTTTGCTCCTGGCGCCGCTCAGCCTGGCGCTGATCGCTGTGCTGGCTACCTGCACACGGGCGGCGCCTGGCGGCATCCTGTTGGCGCCGCCCAGCCATGGTGGGGCTACCAGCCAGTCCGGCCTTACCAACGGGAAAGGTGGGCTCACCAGCGCGCCAGCCCAGGCCGTCAGCCAGTCTACCCCGCTGGCAGCCTCCCTCCTGGCCTTTGCCACCCCCACCCATCCGGCTGACGCCGCCCGCCTGACTCCCACCCCCAATCCTCCTCGTGTTCTCCCCACCTTGCGCAGCCAGCCCAAGGACTACGTGGTGCAGGCCGGCGACACGCTGGGCAAGATCGCCCAGACCTACAATGTCTCGCTGGATGAGCTGGTCAAGGCGAACGGCCTGGTGGACCCGAATCACCTTGAGATCGGCCAGCAGCTTACCATCCCGGCGCCCTCTCCCCAGGCGGCCGGCAGCAGCTTCAAGATCATCCCCGATTCCGAGCTGGTCAACAGCCCTTCGAGCGTGGGATTCGATCCGTTGAGCTTTGTCCAGAAGCGCGGTGGTTATCTCAGTCACTACCAGGGCGACGCGGATGGGGTAACCCTCAGTGGGGCGCAAATCGTGGCCAATGTGGCCCGCGATTACTCCGTCAACCCGCGCCTGCTGCTGGCGGTGTTGGATTACCAGAGCAACTGGGTTTCATCGTCTCAGCCCGATCCCAAGTACAACGATTACCCGGCCGGCCTGGTGGATGCTACCCGCGCCGGCCTGTACAAGCAGCTTTCCTGGACGGCCAACGTCCTCAACCAGGGCTTTTACCAGTGGCAGGCCGGCAGCACGGCAGCCTGGGTGCTGGCGGATGGCAGTGTGGTGCCGGTCAGCCCCACCATCAACGCCGGGACGGCCGGCGTGCAGGAGTTGTTTGCGTTGCTGGATGGCCGCGCAGCCTGGGACCATGCCGTTTCATCCGCGGGGGTGTTCGCCACCTACCAATCCCTGTTCGGATATCCTTTTGATTACACGATCGATCCGCTGCTTCCGGCGAACCTGGCGCAGCCGGCCATGCAGCTACCCTTCGAGACAGGGGTCTCCTGGTTTTTCACCGGTGGGCCGCACGCCGGCTGGGGCGAGGGCTCGGCCTGGGCAGCGCTGGATTTTGGCCCGCCAGACGACCAGACCGGCTGTTTTATCAGCTCTGCCTGGGTGACGGCGGCGGCGCCGGGTCTGATTGTCCGCTCTGACCAGGGCGCGGTGGTACAAAACTTGCAAGGGATCAATAATGAACAAACCGGCTGGACGGTGCTTTATCTCCACATTGCTTCCCAGGATCGCGTGGCAGCCGGAACTACCGTCCAGGCCGGCGACCGGATAGGCCACGCTTCCTGTGAAGGTGGCGTGGCGGATGCCACACACATGCACCTCGCCAGGCGTTATAATGGTGTGTGGATATCCGCAGACCGGGCGCCAGACCCGGCCGTGCCGGGTAGCGTGCCCTTCAACCTGGGTGGATGGATCTCCCAGGGTACAGCGACAGAATACGATGGATATTTAACCCGCCATGGAGACCAGATCGAGGCGTACGACGGTCGTTCGCCGTCGAACACGATCACACGTTAGGCGCGTGCGGCTGCAACGCAACCTGACTCTTTTCACTTTCTCGATGATCATCGCGATCGTGGGCTGTTCCCTGGTCTATTTTACCGTGGTGGCGCCTCCAACCACCACCACATTCGCCAGCGACTCGTCCGATGCCGCCCTTTTGCCGATGTGGACGGCCACCCCCACGAAGGTACTGCCCACGCCAACGCCTGCCATCCTCGCGAAGACCCTGGTTACCCCTAAACCTACAGCGACCGATGTGATCCCGCCGATCCTGTATTATTCCCAGGCCGGCGACACCCTGCGTTCCCTGGCATTCCGCTTTGGCGTAACCCCGTCGGAAATCACCTCGCCGGATGCTATCCCGCCCACAGCGTTCATCAATCCCGGCCAGTTATTGATTATCCCTAACCGCATAAAGGTGACCAGCAATAATAAGCAGCTCCTGCCGGACAGCGAGTTTGTCTACTCACCCAGCGCGGTGGATTTTAATGTGAAGGATTTTGTGAAACGATCCGGCGGTTATCTCAGCCACTTTACCGAATACCTGGGAACCACCGGCAATACCAGCGGGGCGGATATTGTCCAACGGGTCGCGCTGGAAAATTCAGTGAATCCCCGCTTGCTCCTGGCTTTGCTGGATTATCAGAG
This sequence comes from Chloroflexota bacterium, assembly GCA_021789855.1. GTDB lineage: Bacteria > Chloroflexota > Anaerolineae > Anaerolineales > Anaerolineaceae > JAJYIW01. The sequence goes on from JAJYIW010000084.1 coordinate 10,516, forward strand.
CCATTGGGTGACCGGCCAGCCGCGTAGCCTGGTGGAGTCGAAATATCCCCTGGGGTATATCGATCCGATGTATGATGGCCTGTATAAGCAGTTGACCTGGGCGGTGGTGCGCATGTCACAGGGTTACTATGGCTGGCGCGAAGGCCTGGTGAATACGCTCACCTTCGCGGATAAGAGCACCTTGCGCCTGGCCCCTGACCTGAATGCGGGCACCGTAGCCTTGCTTTACTTATATTCCGACCTGGGTGACCAGCAATCGATGAACCAGGCCCTGTACTCGCCTGCCAGCCTGATGGCCTGGCACGAGAAGCTGTTTGGCAACCCGTGGCTGCGCGCCGAGTCGGTTGAGCCGCTATTTCCGGCGACCCTTACTCAACCCGAGCTGATCCTGCCTTTCCAATTGAATACACTGTGGGCGTTCAGCGGGGGGCCGCATCCGGCCTGGGAACCCGGCGGGGCGCGGGCGGCCCTGGATTTTGCCCCGGCCTCGGATAAGCCAGGCTGTGTCCCCTCGAATGCCTGGGTGGTGGCTGCGGCCACCGGACTGGTGGTGCGTTCTGACGGGGGAGTGGTCATCGAGGATCTGGATGGCGATGGCCATGAACAAACGGGTTGGGACATTCTCTATCTGCACATCGAAGACCGCGACCGCGTCCCGGTGGGCACCTGGCTGGCGCAAGGTGATAAAATTGGTCATCCCTCCTGCGAGGGAGGGTATGCTACTGGTACGCACGTGCATATCGCTCGAAAATATAATGGTGAATGGATGTTGGCGGATGGGCCGGTGCCGTTTGTGATGAGTGGCTACCAGGCTCATGCCGGCGTAAAAGATTATGAAGGTTATCTCACTAAAGGTGATCAACAAATTGTGGCCCGCCCGGATGGCTCAGCGGATACGCAAATCCGGCGGACTGAAGTGGATGCCAACGGCTCGTAAGGCTTTTTCCACCCTGTTTATCCTCATGGTCCTCGTTATGACCGCCTGTGAACCGCAGGCGACGCTTTCTAGCGTTCCGGCCACCCAGCAGCCCGCTGCGCTGGCGCCGACGGCTACTTTTCCGGCTATTACGCCCCTGCCTACCCGGCCGCAATACCAGCCGGGTGAGCTGGTGGACTATACTGTGCAAACCGGAGACACGTTGGCCGCCCTGGCTGCCCGGTTCAATACCACCGTGGATAAAATTCGTGCGGCAAATCCTATCCTTCCGGCGGTGGTCACTACCCTGCCCCCTGGTATGCCGATGAAGATTCCCATCTATTACCAGCCGTTTTGGGGCTCATCTTACCAGATTTTACCGGACACCTTGTTTGCGGATGGGCCGGCGCAAACGGGGTTCGACACGGCCGCTTTCATCAGCAGCCAGCCGGGATGGCTGAAAAATTACCAGGAATTCGCCTTCGGTAGTACCCGCACGGCCGCAGAAATCATCGATTATGTGGCCATCAATTACAGCGTCAGCCCGCGGCTGCTCCTGGCTCTGATGGACTACCAGAATGGAGCCTTGACCCAGCCAGTCGAAGCGCCAGAATTTAAAGATTATCCCTTGGGAGACCTGGATTACCATAACGCTGGCCTGTTTATGCAGCTCAGTTGGGCGGCAGATTTTCTAAACGACAAATTTTATGCCTATCGCCTGGGGATGCTCACTTCTTTCGACCACCTGGATAAGACGATAGAACGCCCCGATCC
>JAJYIW010000085.1 GCA_021789855.1 Chloroflexota bacterium
TGTGCTCTCGAATAAAATGTATGACACGTCGGAGCCACTGGCCCTGGCTTTCTCTTGAAGGGCGTAAGCAGCGGACATGCCGGCGATTCCGCCGCCAATAATGGCGACCCGGTAGTTCGACCGGTTAATGGTGTCCAATCGCATCTACCCTCCAATTATCCAGGATAAACCTTGCCAGGCCGTCCAGGAAATGGGGCGAGTCATTCAAGGATTCACTGCGAACTAAGCGGATGCCGTTTTGATGCGCGATTTGTTGGGCGGCGATATCCAGGTCGTAGAGGACTTCAACGTGGTCTGCCATAAACCCGACTGGAGTGACCAGGATGTCTTTATAACCTTTCTTTGCCAGCGATGGAAGTAGCTCTTCGATGGCCGGTTTCATCCATTGACCGGCTGTTGCTGGCGCGCTCTGGAAGCCAAAAGTCCACCGGGCATCCGTTAAGCCGAGCTCATTGGCCAGTAACCGGGCTGTGGCCTGGACCTGTTCTGCGTACGGATCCCCCTGTTCATTCAGGGCGGCCGGCAGCGCGTGAGCCGTAAAGAGGTAATAAATCCCGCCCCTGGCATCTGGCGTGAATTTCTGTGTCGCTTCATGAACTTTTTGCGCAAGGGATTGGATCAGAAAAGGCTGATCATGCCAGCTCTCAATAAATTGGATAGCCGGGGGGGTGGGCTGGCTCGATAAGGCTTCCTTGAGCTTAGCCAGGTAAGCCCCGCTGCTCATCTTAGAAGCATGAGGCGCCATACAGAGAGCCAGGCCATCCTGGTAGCCTGCCGCTGCTATTTTGTCCACTGCGTCACGAATAGTGGGTTTCCAATGGCGCATGCCCACAAAAACCTGGTAGCTATCACCTGAAGAGGATAAGGCATCCAGGGCTTTTTCCAGGCCGCTGGCCTGGGCTTGGGTGATATCCAGGAGCGGTGAGCGCCCGCCAATTTGCGCGTACCGGGAGCGGATTTCAGCGATCAGCTCAGGCGAGGTTGGCCGGCCGCCACGGACATCCAGGAGGTACGGCTCAATGTCATTCAGGTTGTCAGGCCCACCGTATGCCATGATGAGTACAGCTTTGTTCATTGTTCTGTTTTCCCTTGGAATAAATTGGATAACTCTGAAGGAGAGCGCCAGACAGCGGTGTACACGGGTGTATCTCGTTGGGTGTACTCCCGAACGTTGCTCCCACGCAATTCGTTGACCAGTTCTGAGAACCGGTAAAGATCTTCCATCTCGTATACCACGATAAATTCCTGGTCTTGCACCCCAAAAGAATACAACAAAAGCTGTTTGATGTCCGGGTATTGGTGACCGATGCGAATATGCTCATTCATCATCCCCTGGCGAGTATCCTTACCCAGCAGGTACCAACGGATGGTCTTAACAAAGGGATACAGCACCAGGTAGGTCTCACGATGCGGAGCAAAGGGATCGATTTCCTGGGAGGACGAAGCTTTTGAATAGACCGAAGGCTTCGTGTAACCCCACAGGGCCTGGACCGGCTGGAAGTATCGGCGGGTCGAGCTCTGGGCTCGCCCCAGGCGGTCGAAGAATTCAGCCTCGGCTGAATTCTTTTCCAGCGGAAGTGCATTCCAGACCATCAGGTCAATCTCAGGCTTTAGCGGTGAAACCTGGTAAAAATTGATCCCGGCGCCCACCATTTGATAGGCCTGGGTCATGGCAAGCAAGTTCTGTTTTTGTTGATCGGGATCAAGGAGCCAAAAGGGGTCTGTTATTTTGATCAACGTATAATGATTAAGGGTTTTCCCGGCCATTCGAATGAAGTTAATCCTGTAATAAAATTATTTATAAAGTGGAATGCCCGGTATCGGGCTGTGATACTTTGAGGTAGCTATTAAGAGTATCGATAAGCAGAGCATCAAAAAAATCGGACGCTTTTAAGAATAGACGCCGTTTCTCCAGATCATGGCGACCTGTCCCTCCAGGCGACACAGTTTCTAGCTCAAGGATAGACCGCCTGAATGTGAGGAACGCCTCGATGGCCTGGGAAAGGCTGAGCCCGACCTTATACAAGATGACGCCATAATCACTGGCAATCTGCCTGGCGCTGTGCAGGTCAGCCTGATTATCATCATCCCGGCCCATATATTGGATCAACAACTCAAGCAGGCGCTGTCCGCTATACCGGAAGATCAGTTTTTGTTCGTCGGTTAACCGCTGTAACCAATCCTCGTTCATATTGGAAAGGACGCTGGCATGCACCTGGTTGGGGGTCAGGTTGGCAAACTCAACCGGTTCGGAGGATGGATGAAGGCCGGCGCTGGGTTGTTCGATTTCTTCACGGACTTGCTCAATCACCGCGGGATCGAACCGCCGCCGGCCGCTCAAGGTGCGGATATGTGCAATTTTCCCGGCGTCACTCCACCGCCTGAGGGTGGAGGGATGTAGCTTTAAGATTTGTGCTGCTTCGGAGAGCTCTAGCCAGTGGTCGGAATCCGTCATGGGTCACTCAATCATTCCAAATCTATCAAAACTACCTGATACTATCATCTCTATCAAAACTTAATAGATTGTATACGTTTTAGGTGACAAAATCAATCATGAAACGGAATTCTAATCCAATACTTAATGAGCGGCTGATTAACAGCCTGATGGTATCTTGTAAACCGGCTGGTAATAAATGGATAAATAAGGTAAAATAATATTGTATACATCATTAACCTGGAGGATGATTGATCATGACTCAAAACGAATCCGCGCAGACCTGCGCTTGTGGTGGAAATTGTGGTTGCCAGGGCGAGGAGCATACCCACCATGCTTACCTCACCCGTGAGGAATACATCGCTCGGTTGGAGCAGTACCTGGCTGATTTGCAGGTCGAAATCGAGTCAGTACAGAAAGAGTTAATTGAGCTGAAGTCGCCTGAAACCATACCCGGGTAACCTCAGCTAAAAATAGGGGATAGGGGGGGCAAATCCCACCATAAGCCCTGCATCGTCGGAAGTGTAAACTTACGTATTGTGCTATAATGAAAGCAATCGTAAGTTATTTTTGGTTAATCGTAAGGTTTGTTCCGGTTTCCAATGAAAAATGCTTCCCTGTTATATCCTGAGGAACGGCGATCGGAAATACTCAACCGAGTCAGCCGGGCGGGGCGGGTTTCCGTGGTCGATCTGAGCCGGGAATTCGGGGTCTCCCCGGTGACCATCCGGGCGGACCTGGCCTACCTTGACCGTGAGGCGCGCATCATTCGCACGCATGGGGGTGCGGTTTCGTTAGGGCAGTCGCCGGAATTATCCCTCTCGCTCCGGCGGCGGCAAAACATTTCCGAAAAAGATCGCATTGGGGCTTTTGCGGCAACGCTGGTGATGAATGGCGAAGCCATTTTCCTGGATACCAGCAGCACTGCCCTGGCCCTGGCCCGCCACCTCAAGAAACATCATGAGCTCACCGTTGTGACCAATGGCCTGGCGGTAGCTCAAGTGCTATTGGAAGCGCCCGGGGTGAATGTGGTCATCCCCGGTGGGTTGTTGCAAAGGGATACGCTCTCCCTGGTGGGCACCGCTGGTCTATCCTTGCTGGATGGTTATAACCTGCAAACAGGCTTTTTTGGCGCTCACGGCTTTACCCTCCGTGAAGGCTTGACTGACGTGAGCGCTTCGGTGGCCGAGTTCAAAGCGGCGCTGCGCGTTCGCTGCCGCCAGGTGTGCGCCATTTTCGACCATACCAAGTGGGGAGCGGTGGGATTGGCTTCCTTTGCTGCAATGGATCAGATCCACCAAATAATCACCGATGACGGCGCGCCGGCTGAGCTGGTTGAGCAAACCAGGAAAAATGGTATCCATGTCAGCCTGGTATAAGATGATAAAACCGTGATAAGGATGGTGTATTCCATAAAGAATTGGAGGATACTCGATTGATGACGAATTTACCTCTCACCAGGACGGATAATCTATCCTTGATGGAGCGGGTCTCTTCTTTGATTGAAGAACAGTCGTTAACCAAAGAGGAGCTGGTGGGTTACCTGCGCCAGGAAATGGAGATCCGAGCGTTTGAGAATAACATCGCTAATCTGTTGGGTAAAGCGGTTTTAAAAGGCGCCAGCCACCTTTATGCCGGCGAGGAAGCGGTGGCCGTGGGTGCGATTGGGGCTTTACGGGATGATGACTTGATCACCAGCACCCACCGGGGGCATGGCCACGCCCATGCTCACGGCGACAAAGCAGCAAAAACGCCTGAGGCGCGCCAGGATCACTTCAATAAAATGATGGCGGAAGTGCTTGGCAAAAGCGGGGGTTATTGTAAAGGCAAGGGCGGGTCCATGCACATCGCCGACGTCGAGCACGGCAACCTGGGCGCGACCGGGATCGTGGGGGGGAATATTCCCGTGGCGGTTGGGGCTGCCCTGGCGCAGAAGTTGAGCGGCACAGATAAGGTCGTCCTGTGTTTCTTTGGCGACGGCGCGACCAACACCGGCAATTTCCACGAGTCTTTGAACCTGGCCAGCCTGTGGACCTTGCCCGTGGTTTTCGTGGTTGAAAACAACCTTTATGCCATGTCAGTCCCCTGGCGGAAGGCCAGCAAGCTGCCCGATGCAGCCAAGCGGGCCAGCGCCTACGGCATCCAGGGTGAAATCGTGGATGGTATGGATGCGCTCGAGGTTCGCCAGGTAGTATCGAAGGCGGTGGATAAAGCTCGTCATGGGGGCGGCCCAACCCTGATCGAGGCTAAAACCTACCGTTATTATGGGCATTCCCATTCCGACCCTCGGGCTTACCGGTCAAAGGAAGAAGAAGCTGCCTGGAAAGAACACGATCCCATCAGCGTGCTCAAACAGGAGTTGAAATCCGTGGCCATGCTTACCGACCAGGAATTTGAAGAGATGGAGGCCCAGGTAGAGGTTAAGCTGGAAAAAGCCATGGCATACAGCCAGGCCTCGCCGGAGCCATCCCCGGCAGAAGTCGAGACGGATGTGTTTGCGCCTTCGAAGACAGGGCCGGTCGATATTGAGAAAGAAGCTGCGTGGCGTGAACGGGTTCGCACGGATAAATCCATCCGCCAGATCACCTATGCCCAGGCCCTGGTGGAGGCGATGCGTGAAGAGATGGCGCGCGATCCACGCGTCTTCATTATGGGCGAGGATATCGGGTTGTATGGGGGAGCTTATGGAGCAACTCGCGGCCTGTTGCAGGAATTTGGCGAAGGAAGGGTGCTTGACACCCCCATCTCTGAAGCCACTATTGGTGGGGCAGCCGTAGGGGCAGCCATGGCCGGGATGCGGCCAGTGGCTGAGATCATGTACGTGGATTTTACTCCCCTGGCTATGGATCAAATTGCCAACCAGGGGGCCAAGAACCGCTACATGTTCGGGGGGAAAACCATTGTGCCCATGGTCATCCGCACTGAAGGTGGCGCCGGACGGGCGATCGCCGCCCACCATTCCCAGAGCCTCGAATCGTTGTGGACTCATTTTCCTGGCATTTATGTTGTTATGCCCTCGACGCCGTATGACGCCAAAGGTTTGCTTAAAGCGGCCATCCAGGATGATAACCCGGTCATGTTCATTGAGCACAAAATGCTATATAAAGAAAAAGGCCCTGTCCCTGAAGAAGACTATATCATCCCATTTGGCGTAGCCGATATCAAGCGCCCCGGCCGGCATGTGACCCTGGTCACCTATTCACGCATGGTGTTGCGCTCACTGGCGGCAGCGGAAGAGCTGGCCAAAGAAGGCATTGACGTCGAAGTGATAGATTTACGCTCATTAAAACCTCTGGACATCCATACCATTGTTGAATCCGTTAAAAAGACAGGCCGGTTGGTTGGCGTGACCGAGGCATACGAGAACACCAGCTTTATCAATGAAGTGCTGGTGCAGGTGAATGAAAAGGCATTTGACTGGCTGGATGCGCCCATGATCCGCGTCGCCTCGGCGAACGTCCCGGTCCCCCGGGCGGAGGTGTTGGAAGATGTTGCTATCCCCAATGAGCAAAGGATCATGGCAGCCTGCAGAAAGGCAGTGAGCTGATGACCGCTGAGGTGTTCATCCCAAAACTGGGCCAGACGGTCGAAGAAGTGACCCTGGTGAAATGGCTGGTTGGCGATGGCTCAACGGTTGTCTCAGGCCAGGAAATCCTTGAGGTCGAGACCGATAAGGCTGTTTTTCCGGTGGAAGCCAATGGGAAAGGGATTCTCCACCGCGGGCCGTTCCAGGAAGGCCAGGTCATCCCCGTGCTGACCGTGGTGGCTGTGATTGGGACGCCCAATGAGCGATTTTCACAGGGGAAGCTGTTCGCTTCCCCTCGAGCGCGTCGCCTGGCAGGGCAGGAGGGTGTCGATCTGAGAGCCATCCAACCCAGCGGGTATGGCGGCGAGCGGATCGTGGAAAGGGACGTGCAGGCGTTTCTCGAACAGCAACAGGCTGCTCCCGAGCCGGCGAGAATTTCTCCGCTGGCGCAGCGCATGGCTGCGGCAGAAGGGGTCGATACCAGCCGGCTGGTAGGAAGCGGCAATAGGGGAAGGATCGTGCGGGAAGATGTAGCCAGGGCGTTAGTTAATCCACCGGTGGTTGCTGAGATGCAAGAAAAGGGAGAGGAGCTTTACCCTCGGGAACGGCTTGATGAAGTGACTGAAAGGATTCCACTCAAAGGGGTGAGAGGGTTGATCGCCGAGCGGATGGACAACAGCGTCCATACCACGGCGCGGGTGACTTTGATGACAGAGGTAGACGCGACGGAACTGGTAGCTGCGCGTAGCCGAATAAAAGCAAAAGTGGAAAAAGAATGGGGGTTTGCTCCAGGGTATAACGACTTGCTGGCCAGGGTGGTCATTCAAGCGTTAAAGCGATTTCCTTACATGAATGCCCGATTGAGCCATGAGACGATCGAAATCCTGAGGCCAATTAACCTGGGAATGGCTGTCGACACAGACCGCGGACTGCTGGTCCTGGTCATTAAGGACGCCGGTCAAAAAGACCTACGCCAGTTCGGCGATGAATTCAGGCAATTCGTCGATCATGCTCGGGTGGGGAAGGTATTGCCAGATGATTTAACGGGAGGAACCTTTACCATTACCAACCTGGGGATGTATGATATCGATGCGTTTACGCCGGTGATCAATTTACCTGAAGTAGCCATTTTGGGGGTTGGCCGGATTGCGCCCAAGCCGGTTGTGATCGATAACGCTGTAGTCGTCCGCCAGATGATGACCTTGAGCCTGGCTTTTGATCATCGCCTGGTCGACGGAGCTCCCGCAGCTCGTTTCTTACAATACATCAAGCAGCTCGTTGAAGAGCCTTACCTGATGTTAGCTGGATGATGCCGCGAATGCCAGAAAGACGTATAATCATATAAAGACCACCTTGATGCGTGGTTATTTTACATCGTGCCATCAGGAGGCGATCAAATGGCCTTGAAGATCCTCGGTTTTGTGGTCGAAGTCATCAAACTGGCTTACGATACCTTCGTGGAAAAACAGGTTAAGGTCAAGCCGGTGCGAAGATCCAGGAGAGGCCGCAAGGTGTGGTGGATTGGCGCAGCCCTGCTGGGTGGGGTTTCCTTATTCATCCTGCTCCGCTGGCTGTTAAAACCGTTCCCTCGTAGGGTAAAAACCGTCGTTGAAGCCGTTCCTGGGCCTGGAGAGCCTATCCCTGCGGCGCCAGCGCCTGCACCCCAGCCTGTTCGTTCCGAGATTTCCCAGGTAGATGATCTGACTTTGATCAATGGGATTGGCCCCAAAACGGCGGCGATGCTCAGGGAGGAAGGGATTACCTCTTTCCAACAACTGGCTGGCATGTCCCAGGAGCAGTTGGAGGAGATGTTGCACAAGAGAGGCTACCGGATCATCAACCCGGCTACCTGGCCAAAACAGGCAGCCCTGGCCGCTGCGAACGATTGGGACGGGTTGGCGCGTTTCCTGGAAAACCTCAAGAACTAATAAGCCGTCCTCGGAGCTGTTAACTTATTTTTTAAGAGCCTGATACCCGGCCAGGCAACGGTTTATTAGGGTTCGCTGTACTCTGGTACCTGCGGGTACTTCCTGGATACCATGCTGGATATTTTATCGATTAGTGTTACCAGGATGCGGTACCAGTCGTTCAGTTCCTGGGGGGTAAAAACTCTTTGTTCTCCCAATTTAAAGCGTGTTACCTTGGACCAGCGCAGGTAGGTCGCGTCCACTTCCCACTGGCTATGAATACCAAGGTTGCGAACGAGGGTCATTTCAGATAGGCTGTCGATCTGGTTGCGGGGGATTTCAAAATCCAACCGGGTCGTTTTATGAAGGATGTCAATCTGTTTGGCGATGGATTTAAAACCAATCATATCCAGGTCTTCATCAAGGGCCGGGCTCAAGGGAGGATCGCCCACCGCTTGATTCCCGAAGCGGATAAACCTTCCCAGGTGGGTAACATACCAGTCCCAATGGCTCTTAATCGCGAACATCGCGTGGCGCGAAGCCGGGTCAGAAAAGGCCGCAAAGTACTCTTCCAGGCACAACCAGCTGGTTTCCCAGGTTTCATCGGTATATCCGTAGCGTGAAAAAACCGAACGCATCTCTTGCATGGCTCCAGGCATTTGCATGTACGCGGAAGTGGCTTCATTGATAAAGGCGATGTAGAACAACGCTCCTTGCATGAACCGGCGGGTCTGGGAGCCAATTTTCAGGGGATATGGATGACCAGGCAAGGTTGGTAGGTTCTGATTCAAGGTGGGCTCAATTTCATTCAAAACTTTTTATTGCTTTTGACTGCTTTTTTGATCTATCGGCCAAAATTCATGCTAAAATGGAGTTTAGCATTTCAATTCATTGCTTCAATCGAACTCGCTGTATTTCTGTTAATATTGTAATCGAATAATGACCCATTGAGGATTGGGAAGATCTAGGCTTATCGAGCGATCCGTTGGTTGAGCGGTAAATCGGCGAAAAAACTCGAAGCGCGTTGATCGGTATTTTCACAGATTCCTGTGTCAAAGTTCTTTCCAAGAAGGCCCTTATGGCGATAAGAATTGTCATTGCTGATGACCATAAAATAGTGCGAGAAGGGCTGAGGATGTTCCTTAACCTGGACCCCGACCTTGAAATAGTAGGAGAATCGTCGACCGGCCTTGAAGCCATAGAATTGTGTCGCACCCTCAGGCCTGACGTGGTCTTGATGGACATATTGATGCCGGAGATGGATGGGATCAGTGCGACAATGGTAATTCGCCGAGAGATCCCTGAGACTGAAGTGCTGGCGTTGACCAGCGTGCTGGATAACGGGTCGGTGGTTGGGGCGATTAAAGCGGGCGCCATTGGTTATTTGTTAAAGGATGCGGATGCAGAGGAATTGTGCCAGGCCATCCATGCCGCGGCAGCCGGCCAGGTCCAGCTCTCGCCCAAGGCGGCGGAACGCTTGTTAAACACGGTGCGCATGCCTGTGACCGGGGAGGCATTGACCGGGCGCGAGAATGAAGTGGTGCGATTAATCGCGAATGGGAAATCCAATAAAGAAATAGCCCTGATCCTCAATATTAGTGAAACGACGGTTAAGACTCACGTCAGTAAAATATTATCCAAGCTGAACCTTTCCAGCCGCACCCAGGTGGCATTATTTGCTGTCCAGATGGGTTTCGTGTCGGGCCGTTGAATGGCCTAGGGTTACGTTGTGTGGTCGCTCCCTGATTTGGCATTCCTGTCGATCATAACTGGTGGATGAAATTAATTACTCTTTTGACTGATTTTGGCCTTAAAGACGGATATGCGGGGATATTAAAAGGGGTCATCTTGCGTATCTCTCCAGAAGCACAAGTGGTGGATCTCACCCACTTGATTCCACCCCAGGCGGTTCTGGAAGGCGCCTTGACGCTGGCCCGCTGCGTTCCCTACTTTCCAACCGGCACCATCCATGTCGCAGTGGTTGACCCTGGCGTGGGCACGGTCCGCCGCCCGATCGCTGCTCAAATCGGCCAGCATTATTTTGTCGGCCCTGATAATGGCTTGTTTTCTCTGGTGGCCAGGTCAGCGTCATCAACTGGAAAACCGGTGCGTTTTTTCCATCTTAATCAAGCGCGTTATTGGTTGCCACAGCTCAGCTCAACGTTCCATGGCCGAGATATTTTTGCGCCGGTGGCCGCCCACCTGGCGAACGGTGTGTCCCTCGAACAGTTAGGCAGCGAAATCCATGATGCGGAAAGGATCCAGCTACCGGAGCCGGTGCGAACCGGTTCAGGTTGGGAAGGGCAGGTCATCCATGTGGATACATTTGGCAACCTGGCGACCAACCTGACGACGGAGCACCTGGCGGGCTTTACCCAGGTGGAAATCCTGATCGCCGGTATCAAGATCGCCGGCGTAGCCAAAGCGTTTGGCGACCGCCAGGCTGGTGAGGCGGTGGCCCTGGTCGATTCGGCCGGGTGGCTCTCGATTGCCGAAGTGAATGGCAATGCTGCCCAAGCCTGGAACGTGGGGGTAGGCGCGCAGGTGATCCTTCAGAAAATGGGTGAATAATCTATGGACTCTGGTAATCTTCATCCTATCATTGAAGACCGGTCGGGTGTGATATCGGCCCAAAGTGGAGCCAGGCCTTTTTTGAGACCCATCTCTCCCCATGATCGCAACATCTTGCAAGACCTGGCAGTCCGGGTGGCAGAGCTGGCCGCAAGGCCGGTGGAACAAGAAAAGCGCGAGTTGTGGTATCGCCATAACGCCTTGATGCCCACCCGCCCGGTTATTTTCTGTAGCCCCGAAAATAGCTGGAATGAAATTATCCGGCCGGAAGACCTGGCTTGCCAGGACGAGTTCACCCGCGGCTGGGAGATGTCCTTGCGTAAGGAGATATTCTGGGGCGATCAGATGAAAGACGACCGGGTCATCGAGCCTTATTTTGATATCCCTCATGTTTTTACTGAAAGCGATTGGGGAATGCATGAAACCAGGATCGGAGGTGAGCATGGCGGCTCTTATATCTGGGATGCTCCGTTAAAAGATTACCATCTCATGAGTTTGCTTCATTTTCCCGTCATCGAAGTCGACCATGCAGGAACGCAACGAGTGCTTGATCAGGCGCATGCGGTTTTTGATGGCATTTTACCGGTTCGGCAAAAAACGTCCTGGTGGTGGACGAAAGGATTGACCCGTATCCTGGCTGATTTGCGCGGGCTATCCCAAATCATGTACGACATGGTGGACTATCCAGAAGAGCTGCATCACATGATGGCCTTCTTGCGAGACGGTCACCTGGCTAAGTTAGATTTTCTCGAAGCGCAGGGCTGGCTCAGTTTAAATAACGATGGCACCTATGTGGGTTCCGGAGGATTTGGGTGGAGTCATGAGCTGCCCCAACCTGATTTCACCGGTCACGTGCGCACGCGGGACATGTGGGGCTTTGCTGAAAGCCAGGAGACGGTGGGGGTATCGCCAGCCATGTTTGGCGAATTCATTTTCCCTTACCAGCTTCCTGTATTAGAACGCTTTGGATTAAATTGTTATGGCTGTTGCGAGCCGGTAGATAACCGTTGGGCCTACCTGGAGAAAATCCCACGTCTCAGGCGTGTTTCTGTGTCCCCCTGGGCAAGCATCCCGGGTATGGCTGAAAAGTTAGGCGATCGCTATATCTTTTCTATGAAGCCTAATCCAGCGGATCTGGCCATGCCCGGTTTTGACGAAGAGCGTATTCGAGAAGGCCTTCGCGCCGCGATGCATATCGCGATGAACTGCCGCATGGAGGTCATCATGAAAGATAACCACACCATCGGGAACGACCCACGCCGGGTGATACGCTGGGTGAAAATCGCCCGCGAAGAGGCTGATGCAGTGTAAACTACCAGGCTAACAGGTGGCGCAGGGTAAGAAGGGTAAAATGGCTGCGCAACCAGTGGGCATTTTCCACCCCAAGGCGGACATCTTCCTGGTTCAAGCCGAGGGACTCTGGATCGGTTGCAGCGCCCGTTGCCGTAAGGAGGCTTTTCACTTCAGCCGGAGTGGGCACATCATCCGCGATCTGAAGGATGCCGGCTGCATGGGTGATCACTCTTCGTTTCAACGCCTCGAAATCCGCCGGCTTTAATGACAAATAGATACCCTGCGTTTCGATGATTTGATCGGAAATAGGGCCAAACGTTGACCGGATCGCTTGGATTTCGTCTTCACGATCGGGGAGGGTGGCATGGGCCGCCAGGGCTGCCAGGTCGGCAGGTGAAGTTTGGCGGAGTTCCTGGTAATATCCGGCCATAATCGCCGTGGCTACGCCGACCTTGGCCCCATGGAAG
>JAJYIW010000086.1 GCA_021789855.1 Chloroflexota bacterium
CTACCTGGAGCCTCGGGCGGGTTACCGGTATAGCCTAACCCCCAAAAAGTACCTTCTCCATGGAGATTCTTCAAGGCGCCCGGCGTGTGCTTAAAAATAATCCATGGTAAAAGGGTGTTACCTTGCACCCAATATCCAGTGGGAAGGATGAGTGATAATCTCAGCCCACAGAAGTAATATAACGATTTTGTTTTCAAAAATGAAACTTTGTGTTATAATCATTCAATTATTTATTTATCGGGAATTCACTGTTGGCGAGTTTTAACAGGCCTGCGATAAAATCCCCATGATTTTCCAGCCGTAACACGCGGCAGTTTCCCCGGCATATAGGAATCGTCATACGGCGGTTGGTACACCTGCCCTATCCGCGGGTGTTTTCGCGTACCTGATATTTTATTGTTTTGGCATGAACCTGATTATCGTTAAACGCCAGATGGTTTGTGCCCCGGTGATGTTTAGCAAGAGGAGAATATTATGTCTGAAGAGAAGGAACCTCCCAGGTATAGCCCTCCTGAAAAGCAAGGCCTTTACGACCCCGTTTTTGAGCACGATGCCTGCGGCGCAGGCTTTGTGGTCAATATCAAGGGGATACCCTCCCATGCGATTGTTGAACAATCTCTGACAATCCTCGAAAATTTAGCCCATCGCGGCGCATCCGGCAGCGAGCGGGATAGTGGTGATGGCGCTGGTATCCTGGTTCAGATGCCGCATGTGTTCCTGGTCAACCAGTGCGCCAGGCTGGGATTCACCCTCCCCAGCCCGCGTTATTACGGGGTGGGAATGCTGTTTATGCCCCAGAACGAGGCGCTGCGCCACGATTTTGAACGCCGATTGGAAGCGATTGCCAACGAAGAAGGGCAACGCGTTCTCGGCTGGCGGACGGTTCCCACCCATGGCAACTCCCTGGGCGCCACGGCGCGTGCGGCTCAGCCGGTCGTGCGCCAGGTGTTCATTGAGCGCAACCCGCTGCTCAAAGACCGCATGTCCTTTGAGCGCAAGCTTTATATCATCCGTAAACGGGCGGAGCATGCCATCCGTTACAGCGGACTGGAAGGCGGCGACCAGTTTTACGTCTCCAGTATGTCCTTCAAAACGCTGGTTTATAAGGGGATGCTCACCCCATCCCAGGTGCGAGCTTTTTACCCTGATCTGTCCGATCCTTCCTTTTATAGCGCTTTGAGCATGGTTCATTCACGCTTCAGCACCAATACTTTCCCCTCGTGGGATCGGGCTCACCCTTATCGCTACCTGGCCCACAATGGGGAGATCAACACGCTGCGCGGCAACATCAACTGGCTCCATGCTGAACAAACTCGGTTCCAGTCTGCGCTGTTTGGCCTCGACCTGCCCAAAATCTTACCGGTGATCTCCCCGGATAGCTCCGACTCGGGCATGTTTGACAATGTCCTCGAATTGCTGGTTCTGGCCGGCCGGTCATTGCCTCATGCCATGATGATGATGATCCCCGAGCCGTGGTCTAAGCATGAAAGCATGAGTGAGGAGAAGCGCGCGTTTTATGAATATCACAGCACGATGATGGAGCCCTGGGATGGGCCGGCGTCAATGGTGTTTACCGATGGCAAAGGCATCGGCGCTACCCTGGATCGCAATGGCTTGCGCCCTTCCCGTTATTACGTCACCAACGATGACCGGGTGATCCTGGCCTCGGAAGTGGGGGTGTTGGATCTGCCTCCTGAGATCATCGTCCACAAAGGCCGGCTTGAGCCCGGGCGGATGCTGTGGATTGATACGGAAGAACAACGCATTATCAGTGACGAAGAAATCAAGCACGAGATCGCTTCAAACCGGCCCTACCGGAAATGGCTGAATGAGTTTATGGTGGACCTGGAAGACCTGCCTGATCCGCTGGTTGCGCCGCTGAGCGGAATCGGAAGTGATCTCCGGGGCTCAGACCGCGATAAGAAATTGCTCCAATACCAGCTCAGTTTTGGTTACACCTTTGAAGAGCTCCGCTCGATTATCAGCCCCATGGTGCAAAACGCGATTGAGCCAATTGGCTCGATGGGGAATGATACTCCCCTGGCGGTCTTGTCGGATCGCCCACAACTGTTATACAACTACTTCAAACAGCTCTTTGCTCAGGTCACCAACCCGCCCATTGATGCGAATCGTGAAGAGATCGTCACAGCGACTGATATCATGATCGGCACAGAACAAAACCTGCTCGAGCCCCGCCCTGAGAACTGCCGCCAGATCAAGCTCAAGGCGCCGGTCTTGAGCAACGCAGAGCTGGAAAAACTGCGCAATCTTAACCGCCTGTATTTCCGCACCGTGACCCTGCCTATCCTGTTCGACCCGGCAGAAGATGGGGCCGGGCTGGAACAGGCGATGGCAACTTTGTATGCCCGGGTCGACGCGATCATCGCCAACGATGAAGCCAACATCGTGATTCTATCGGATCGCGGGATCGACCCGGATCATGCGCCGATCCCGGCCCTGTTGGCCGTGTCGGGCCTGCACCACCACCTGATCCGGAATGGAACCCGCACGCATATTGGCCTCGTAGTCGAATCGGGCGAGCCGCGGGAGGTGCACCATTTTGCCATGTTGATCGGCTACGGCGCGGTGGGGGTCAATCCATACCTGGCCTACGCCAGCATTGAGGAAATGATCAACCAGGGCACCATCACCGGTTTCAGTTACCAGGAAGCGGCCAGTCGTTATACCAAGGCCGTGGTGAAAGGCGTGGTGAAAGTCCTCTCCAAGATGGGTATCTCGACGGTGGAGAGCTATTGTGGCTCTCAGATTTTTGAGGCGGTGGGCCTTAACCAGGAATTTGTGGATCGCTATTTCACCTGGACGCCCTCGCGCATCAGCGGCGTAGGCCTTGAGGAAATTTCTCGTGAAGCCGCCATGCGACATCATCATGCCTTCCCCAGGCGGCCAGGTAATGGCCTGGTACTGGATGTGGGGGGGCAATACCAGTGGCGTGAAGATGGTGAATATCACCTGTTCAATCCCGAGACCATTTATAAGCTTCAGCAGGCCTGCCGGAACAAGGATTATAAGCTTTTCCAGGACTATTCCCACCTGATTAACGATCAAACCCGCCAGCTGGGCACCCTGCGTGGGCTGTTGGATTTCAAGTACGCCGAACAGCCAATCCCCCTGGAAGAGGTCGAGCCGGTGGAATCGATTGTCCACCGTTTCAAGAGTGGCGCTATGTCCTATGGCTCGATCAGCCAGGAGGCGCATGAGACCCTGGCCATCGCGATGAACCGTATCGGCGGGAAAAGCAATACCGGCGAGGGCGGCGAGGATCCCGCGCGTTATGTGCCCGACCCTAATGGCGATTCGCGCAACAGCGCTATCAAGCAGGTGGCTTCCGCCCGTTTTGGGGTCACCAGCTATTACCTGGTTAACGCGCGCGAGCTGCAGATCAAGATGGCGCAGGGCGCAAAACCGGGAGAAGGCGGGCAGTTGCCCGGTCGCAAGGTGTATCCCTGGATTGCCAGGGTGCGCCATTCAACCCCCGGAGTGGGCTTGATCTCACCGCCCCCGCATCACGATATCTATTCCATTGAAGACCTGTCTCAATTGATTTTTGATTTGAAGAACGCCAACCCGCAGGCGCGTATCAATGTGAAACTGGTATCCGAGGTGGGTGTTGGAACAGTGGCGGCGGGGGTGGCCAAGGCCCATGCCGATGTGGTGCTGATCAGCGGGCACGACGGCGGGACCGGCGCTTCGCCGCAGACGGCCATCAAGCACTCTGGCCTGCCGTGGGAGCTTGGCCTGGCCGAGACACACCAGACCCTGCTGTTGAACAACCTGCGCAGCCGGATTGTGGTGGAAACAGATGGGCAGCTCAAGACTGGCCGGGATGTGGCGATCGCAGCCCTGCTCGGCGCCGAGGAATTCGGTTTTGCCACGGGGCCGCTGGTGGCCATGGGCTGTGTGATGATGCGTGTGTGCCACCTGGATACCTGCCCCACTGGCATCGCGACGCAGAACCCGGAGCTACGCAAAGCCTTTAAGGGCGAGCCGGAACACGTGATTAACTTTATGTACTTCATCGCCACCGAAATGCGCGAGATTATGGCCCGCCTGGGCTTTCGCACGGTGGATGAAATGATCGGCCGCACAGATATGTTAGAACCGCGGGCGGCCATCGAACATTGGAAAGCCCGCAAAGTGGACCTGTCGCCGCTGCTTTACCAGCCGCCAGTGAGCCCAGAGGTGGGCCGGCGTTGCACCATCCAACAAGATCATGGGCTGGAGGCTACCCTCGACCGCCAGGTGCTGCTGGAACTGGCCAGGCCGGCCCTTGAGCGAGGTGAACCGGTGGAGGTAGACCTGCCTATCCGCAATATTAACCGGGCGGTTGGGACCCAGGTGGGCAGTGAAGTGACCCGCCGTTATGGGCCTGAAGGGTTGCCAGACGATACGATTCACCTGAGCTTTCATGGCTCAGCAGGCCAAAGTTTTGGCGCGTTTATCCCGCGCGGGGTAACGCTCGAGCTGGAAGGTGATTCCAATGATTATATTGGCAAGGGCCTGTCCGGCGGGCGGATCATCGTCTATCCCCCAGAGGGCTCAACTTTCCCTCCCGAAGAAAATATCATCATCGGTAACGTGGCTTTTTATGGCGCGACCAGCGGTGAGACCTACATCCGAGGGATGGCAGGCGAGCGCTTCTGCGTGCGCAACAGCGGGATGAAGGCCGTTGTTGAGGGCGTAGGCGATCATGGCTGCGAGTATATGACCGGTGGTACCGTGGTCGTCCTGGGCGCCACCGGGCGTAATTTTGCGGCTGGGATGTCGGGAGGTGTGGCCTACGTGCTTGACTGGGCTGGGAATTTCCATAAAACCTGTAACCGGGAAATGGTGGACCTGGAGCCGCTGGCGCAAGAAGACGATGTGGCCCTGGTCAAAGACATGATCCAGGATCATGCGGATATGACGGGCAGCTTGCAGGCTTATCGCATCCTGGCGAACTGGGATGAGATGCGTCCCTGCTTTGTCAAGGTCATCCCTCGGGATTACAAGCGCATGCTGGAGGCTTTCGATCAGGTGAAGGCCGAGGGCTTAAGCGGCGATGAAGCGGTGATGGCCGCTTTCAAGCTAAACAGCCGCGACCTGGTGCGGGTCAGCGGTAACTGAGGCGAGGTATCTTATGGCTAAACCCACCGGTTTTTTAGAATATTCACGTGAGCTGCCAGGCGACCTCGATCCCCAGGAACGCGTCCTGCATTGGAATGAGTTCCACCGGCATTTTTCAGAAGATAAGCTGCGTACTCAGGCAGCGCGTTGCATGGACTGCGGCATTCCCTTCTGCCACACGGGTAAATTATTCAACGGTATGGCTTCTGGTTGCCCGATCAATAACCTGATCCCGGAATGGAACGACCTGGTTTACCGGGGCTTGTGGAAGCAGGCGCTGATTCGCTTGCGCACCACCAATAATTTTCCCGAATTCACCGGGCGGGTATGCCCGGCGCCATGCGAGGGTTCCTGTACCCTGGGCATTAACGACCCCCCTGTGACGATTAAAAATATCGAGCTGGCTATTGTTGAAAAGGGGTACCAGGAAGGCTGGATCTTGCCTGAGCCTCCTGCCACACGAACGGGTAAAAAGGTGGCGGTGGTGGGCTCGGGGCCGTCGGGATTGGCCTGCGCTGACCTGCTCAATCACGCCGGGCACCTGGTGACCGTGTTTGAGCGCGCGGATCAGGTTGGCGGCCTGCTGATGTATGGCATCCCTAACATGAAGCTGGACAAATCGATTGTCCAGCGGCGGATCGACCTGATGGCGGCCGAGGGGATTACCTTCACGACCAACACAGAGGTAGGCAAGGATTACCCCGCCGACCAGCTACTGCACAATTTTGATGCGGTCGTGTTATGCGGCGGCGCCACCAAGCCGCGTGATCTGCCGATTGAGGGCCGCGACTTGAAGGGCATCCATTATGCCATTGAGTTCCTGCACGCCAACACGCGCAACCTGCTGGGCGCTTCCCTGGCCGAAGGCGGGAAGCGCACCATCTCGGCCAGAGGAAAGGACGTGCTGGTCATCGGCGGCGGCGACACGGGCACCGACTGCGTCGGCACAGCCCTGCGCCATGGCTGCAGCAGCGTGACCCAGTTCGAGATCCTGGAGCAGCCGCCCAAAGAGCGCCAGCCCGACAACCCCTGGCCGGAATGGCCCAGGGTGCTCAAGGTGGATTATGGGCAGGAAGAGGCCATTGCTATCTATGGAGACGACCCGCGCGTTTATACCATCCAGAGCAAGCGTTTTGTGGGTGATGAAAAAGGCCGGGTCAAGGAAGTGCACACCGTCCAGGTGGAATGGGCGCCTGGCGCAAACGGCCGGCTGGTTCCGCGTGAAATCCCCGGCACCGAGAAGGTCTGGCCGACGCAGCTCGTGCTGCTGGCAATGGGCTTCCTGGGGCCGGAGGATCAGCTCCTGGATCAATTAAGTGTGACGCGTGACGAGCGCAGCAACGTGAAAGCGGCCTTCGGCCAGTTTGCCACCAGCGTGCCGGGCGTCTTCTCTGCCGGCGATATGCGCCGCGGTCAGAGCCTGGTGGTGTGGGCGATCCGTGAAGGGCGCGGCGCCGCCCGTGAAGTGGACCGCTACCTGATGGGATCAACCAGAATCCGCGGATAAGATTACCCGAGGAAACTCACCGTCCATTTTAAGACACCTTGCAAAGATCATTTTGGAAGGTGTCTTATTGCTTAAGAATAGTAGGCCGGGTCGCGGTAAGTGGCCTATAATGGGGGAGTTACACGATGGCGTGACTGAGGAGACCATGCTGATGCCGGAGCACAAAGAAATCCAAAAGGTGCTGGATCACCTGGAGAGTTATCTCAGGGGCACATTGCTGCCATTCTGGCTCGACCGTGCGCCTGACCCGGAATACGGCGGCTTCCTGTCCTATTTCGACCGGTATGGCAGAGCAACCGGGGAAACCACCAAGACTTTTCTGATGCAGATTCGCATGCTCTACACCCTCTCCAGCACGCATCGTTTCGGGTATGGCGGCGGGCGCTGCGCTGAGCTGGCCCGATCGGGGGCGCGCTTCATCGCCGATCATTATTGGGATGCCCGGTACGACGGCTGGTACTGGATTGCCGATCGCAGCGGGAATCCAACCGTGTTGGATAAGGTGGGTTACGGGCAATGCTTCGGTATCTATGCTTTTTCCGAATATTACCTGGCCACGGGCGATCCGTTGGGCAAGGAGATGGCGTTGCGCTCATACGATGCGGTTTGCCGTCACATGGCCGACACGCGCTTTGGGGGCTACCTGGAGCTGCTGACCCGAGACTGGCAGCCCCAGCCTGGGGGCGCTTATGGCGGAGATCGCAAATCGCTGGACGTCCACATGCACATGATGGAGGCGCTGACCTCGTTCTACGCCATGACCGGTTTGCCCTCTCACCGCCGCCGTTTACTGGAAGTCATCGATTTGATTCTGTCCCGGATGCTCAACCCGGAGAATGGCCTGGGATGGATTCAGTTCACCTACGACTTCCAGCCGCTGCAGCGGATCATCTTTGCTACCGAATGGGGTCGCGACGCACACCCGGCAGAAGGCTCGGCTGCGCCGATGGATCAGACCTCACCGGGGCATAACGTTGAGCTGGCCTGGCTGTTGCTGCACGCCGCGGATGAGTTGAGCGTCCCGCGTGAGCGCTATGCAGCGGTGGTGCGCCCCTTGTTCGATCACTGCGTCAAATATGGCATCGACGCGACCTATGGCGGGGTCTACGCCGATACACCCATGGCCTGCCCCACCACCCAGACTGAAAAACAATTCTGGCAGCAGGCCGAGGTATTGATTGGTATGCTGGACGCTTACGCCCTGTTTCAAGATGAAACTTACTGGCAAGCTTTCCGCAACATATACGATTTCTTGTTTGATAAAATGGTGGTGATGCCGGCCGGCGGTGAATGGTACGAGCGGGTCAGCCGCGAAGGGCAGCCGCTTGATACGGCGCTGGGACATGCCTGGAAAATCAACTACCACAGCGTCCGATCGATGGTGCAGACCATCCTACGTCTGCGCGCGCTGGTGGAAGATAAGCCGTAGTGGGTGCGCGCTGTTCGTTCACCCCGAAAAACGGGATACACCCGAGTAAGGAGTTAACTTATGCCCGAGCCAATTGCCCTGGTTACCGATAGCACCTGTGATATTCCCAAGGAATGGATCCAGCAATACGCCATAACCGTGGTTCCCTTATCCATCGTGTTTGGAGACAGGCAGTACCTGGATGGTATTGAGCTGAGTGCGGAGGCATTTTACCAGCGCTTGCCCAATGAGAGTCAACACCCTTCTACCTCGCAGCCCACGCCGGGCGCTTTCCTGCAAGCCTATCGCCAGGCGGCTGACAACGGCGCTAAAGCTGTGATGGTGGTCACCATCAGCAGTTATATGAGCGGTACGGTCGAGTCCGCCCGGCGGGCAGCCCAGGATTCCCCTATCCCGGTGACGGTGGTGGATAGCCGGAATAACTCGATGGGGCTGGGCTGGCAAGTCATCGCCGCGGCCCGCGCCCGGGATGCCGGTGGAAACCTGGAGGCTATGCTGGCAGCAGCTGAGAAAGTGCGTAAAAACATGGTGTATTATGTGACCCTGGACACCATTGAATACCTCAGCCGGGGTGGGCGAATCGCTGAGGCAGCCACGTTTCTCGGCTCTATCCTGCGGATCAAACCGCTGATTTATGTGCGCCCTGAGACCGGCACGGTGGCGCCTTCGCTGCCGGCGCGTTCGCGCAAAGGCGCGATCGATGGCCTGTACAAGGAATTTTTCCACCACTTTACCCACGACCAGGTGCTGCACCTGACGGTGTTGCACAACAATGCGCTGGAAGAAGCCGAGGCGTTGGCTGAAGTGGTTCGGCGAGAGTATTCGCCCAGCGAACTGTTTGTCACCATTACCTCACCCGTTCTGGGTGCGCATACCGGGCCTAAGGCTATCGCCCTGGTGGGGTACGCGGACACGCCGGGTTAAACCTGCTCGAGCCAGGGTCTTCTCTGTTGTATAATTCAATCACCACGGAGGTGGTAGAATGGCGACAGAAAAGAAATATGAAATCGACCGGTTTGCGACGCCGGCCGGAGAGATAGCGATCACTTTCCTCGGCCATGGCAGCCTGTTGTTTGATTTCCAGGGGATGGCCATTTATGTGGATCCCTTTAGCCGGGTGGCGAATTATGCATCATTGCCGAAGGCCGATCTGATTTTTCTCACCCATGAACACCAGGATCACCTGGATCTGGTGGCTTTGGCCCCAATCCAGACCAGGAACACCACGCTAGTCCTGACTTCAGCCTGCGCCAGGCAACTGGGAACCGGCCTGGTGATGCAAAATGGGGATGAGCGCGATGTGCGCGGGATTCACGTCTGGGCGGTGGCGGCCTATAACCGGGTGCACCACCGTGATAATGGACAGCCTTTCCATCCGAAGGGTGTGGGGAATGGTTACATCCTGGTCTTTGGCGACCGGCGCATCTACGTGGCGGGCGATACCGAAGACATTCCTGAAATGAAGGGGCTGGGGAAAATAGATATAGCCTTTTTACCCATGAACCTGCCGTATACCATGACGCCCGAAATGGTGGTTGAGGCCGCGAAGATGATCCGCCCGGCTGTATTGTATCCGTACCATTATGGGCAAACAGACCCGGCCAGGTTGGTCGAGCTTTTGAAATCTGAGCCGGGGATCGAAGTGCGGATCAGAAACCTGTCTTGAGTGGGTTATTTACCTGGTATGACACTTTCGGAAAACCATAACCTGGCCATTGTTTTTGACTTTGGCGGGGTGCTCCTGGATTGGAGCCCGCGCTATTTATACAAGAAGCACTTTAACGGGGATATAGAAGCTGTCGACCGGTTCCTGGCGGAGGTGGGGTTTTATGCCTGGAACGACGAGCAGGACCGCGGGCGGCCATTCGCGGAAGCGGTTGCCGAGCTCAGCGCCCGTTTTCCCCAATATGCCGGTTTGATTCGCACGTATGATGAGGAGTATGCCCAATCGATCGGCGGCCCTATTCAAACCTCGGTGGATAAGCTAAGAGCGATTAAACAGGCGGGGTATCCCCTGTATGCGCTGAGCAACTGGTCGGTGGAGAAGTTCGAAGTGGTCCGCCCGAAGTATGATTTTATGGATTGGTTCGATGATATTTTAATCTCGGGGGAGGTGAAGCTGATCAAGCCCGACCCGCGGATTTTCGAGGCTTTCCTGGAGCGCACCCACCGCCGGGCGGAGAAATGCCTGTTCATCGACGACTCGGCTCAAAACATCGCCGTGGCGCGCGGGATGGACTTCAAAACGATCCATTACCAGGGCCCGGAACAACTGGACGCAGAGCTGCGCCGCCAGGGCGTGTCTTTCTGAAAGAGGCAACCCTATGGACTCCCACCGTCAATTCTGGAACGAACGACAGCAGGCGCTGCGCCAGGCCCTGGCTCACCCGGATGAGTTTGACCGGGCGATTGACCTGTTCATGGGCCAGCATGCCATGGTGCACACGGCCGCGATGAGCCAGTCCGGGGTGTGGTCCTTCCAGGATGAAGCCTGGCAGGGGGTGAGTGAGGCTGCCGCCCGGCGAATTCCGCCTGGCGGCGAGCATTCCCTGGCCTGGCTGACCTGGCACATCACCCGCATCGAGGATGCGACCATGGGGGTGCTGGCGGCGGGCAGCCCCCAGATCCTGGAAAGCGGTCGCTGGCAGCCGCGGTTAAATACAGACTTCCGGCACACCGGTAATGTGATGACCACCGAGGATGTCGCCCGGTTGAGCCGCGAGATCGATCTTGACGCGCTGCTGGCTTACCGCCTGGCGGTGGGCCGGCGTACGCGTGAGGTGATCCGGCAGCTGGCGCCGGAGGAGTTACGACGCCGCGTCGATCCGGCCCGGCTGCAGCACCTGGCGGACGATGGGACGGTGGCGCCGGGCGCCGGCGACCTGCTCGCCTATTGGGGCGGGCTGACGATCGCTGGCCTGCTGCTGATGCCGCCGACGCGCCACCCGTTCATTCACCTCAATGAAGCGCTGCGGATAAAAAGTAAAATAACCCGCGAGTGATGCGGGGACGCTGCCTGGCTGGCAGGCCGAGCTCTCCTTAAAAGTAATCAGGCTGTCTTTCGATTGAGATCGTACAGCAGGCGCAGCCCGATCAACGCCAGGTCGGGCTCGACGGCTTCGATCACATGGGTTTCGGGAGAAATCAGGCCGGCCAGCCCGCCGGTGGCGATTACCCGGCTGTTGGCCCCCAGCTCCAGGCGGATGGATTCAACCAGCTTTTCGACCAGGCCGGCAAAGCCCAGCACGAACCCGGCCTGCAGCGATTGGACTGTATTCTTGCCGATGGCCACCCGCGGGTGGGCCAGGGCGATCTGCGGCAGGGTGGAGGTGGCGCGGAAGAGCGAATCCCCGCTGGTGGCGACGCCGGGCGCGATGGCCACGCCCTCGATATCCCCTTGCGCCGATACGGCGACAAACGTGGTGGCCGTGCCAAAGCCGATGACGATGACCGGCGCGCTGTACAGGTGGCGCGCCGCCAGGGCATTCATCACCAGGTCTGAGCCCACCTCGGCCGGGTAGTCGGTGTTGATGCGCAGGCCGGTGATGACCCCCGGACCGAAGACCAGGGGCTTCGTATGGAAATAACGCTGGCAAACCTCCTCGAAGACCGGGGTCAGCGAAGGCACCACCGATGAGATGGCGCAGCCGGATATCGCCTGGAACGGCACATTTTCGATGGCAAACAGGTTGCGCACCAACACGGCGTATTCGTCGGCCAGGTTAGCCCGGTCGGTGGCGATGCGCCAGCGGCTGTGTAGCGTCTCGCCCTCGAACACGCCCAGCTTAATATTGGTATTACCGATATCGACGCAGAGTAACATGATGCTTATTTTACCCCTTGTTTTTTCTCCTGAAAAATGGCCGGGTGGTACGGAGAGATGCCTTCAAGCAATATCTGGCGGTCCACCAACCCTAAGGGCTTTCCCAGCGTATCAACCCTGGTTGGACTCTGTGGTTGGCGGCAAAGGCAAGATGGTCTCCGTCCAGAATGGTGACCACCGGCCGGCGATCAGGTTACCAGCAGGGGCTGCCAGCACACAGGCGTTGGGGGAAAGCGAGCCTCATCGCTCGATATTATTGACTCAATGGGTCACATTTTAAGGGATTGCCGGTCGCTCGTCAA
>JAJYIW010000087.1 GCA_021789855.1 Chloroflexota bacterium
CACACTCACTTGGGATCAAAAAAACAAAAAAAGGAGTCTTTTTATGGATAGAAAGAAAATAATCTCTATTGTCGTAGGCGGCGCACTCGCGCTGGTGACCGTCTTCGGGGCGGTCACCTACCAGGTAGTGAATGCACAACAGGCCGCTCCCACGCCGACGCAAGCCCCGAGCACGGCAGCCAGCACCAACAGCCAGGCTGCAGCGCCCCAGAGGATGGGCCGGGGTGGATTTACCAACCAGGAGCTGGCCACGG
Source organism: Chloroflexota bacterium (assembly GCA_021789855.1). Lineage (GTDB taxonomy): Bacteria > Chloroflexota > Anaerolineae > Anaerolineales > Anaerolineaceae > JAJYIW01. Next base: position 255 of record JAJYIW010000087.1, read on the forward strand.
CCCTGGGAATCACGACGGATCAGCTCACAGCGGGTGAAAAATCGGCTACCAGTGAAGCGCTCAAGCAGGCAGTTGCGGCTGGTTTACTCACCCAGTCCCAGGCTGATCAATTTTCCAGCCGGGCAAATACCAATCTATCGCCTGATGGCGGCTTGCCCTGGCTAAAAAACAGCAGCATCGATTATGACGCGTTACTGGCCAAAGCCCTGGGCATCAGCACGGACCAATTGAAGGCTGGCACCATCAAAGCCTATCAGGCCAACCTGGCCCAGGCGGTCACAGATGGCCGGATGACCCAAAATCAGGCCGATGCAGCCATAGCGACCTACGCGCTGTCTAAAAATACCGACTACCAGAATGCGGTCAAGGCCAGTTACACGGCTGCGCTCAAACAGGCGGTTAGCAGCGGTGTGATCACCCAGGCCCAGGCGGATTCGCTACAGAAAAATAGCCAGACCATCGGCCTGGCTGGAGCAGGCCGGCATGGTATGCCGGCGGCAGCCTCGTCATCGAGCTCAACTTCAACTTCACCTCAAAACAACTTCTTTAGCTTCCTGGCGAAGGCCCTGGGCATCAGCACGGATAAGCTGAACAGCGCTTACCAGCAGGCCAGCATCGATACCTGGAACCAGGCCGTCAAAGATGGCACTATGACCCAGGATCAGGCGAACGTCGCTGAAGCTAACCTCGCGCTGTCCAACAACAGTGCATTTCAAACTGCGATCAAGGCTGGCTATGCCGCCGCGTTGAAACAGGCCGTCACCAACGGTGTGATCACCCAGGCCCAGGCTGACCTGATCGCCAACAATACGCCCATGCTGTCCGGCGCTGGCATGCCGGGTGGAATGGGCCCAGGAGGCCCTGGTGGTTTTGGCGGGCATGGTGGTATGGGCGGCCCTGCGGGTTTCAACCCCGGCAATTCCACGACCAATAACACCAACCCGGCTAACTCAAGCTCCGCTGGCACTACCAACCAATAATACCTGCTTAGTCAATCTCCGTAGACTGGATGTCCCAGGGATATGCCCCTGGGACATCCTTTTATTTAAAAATATTGGGATGGATATATAATCATCGATAAGGTCAATCTTTTGGTGGTTTAAATTTTAATACCGCTCACTCTACAAGCCTGGGCCAAGGAGTTCCCATGAAACGAACGCTTGCATTGGTTCTATGCGTTTTGGTATTGCTCATTTCGTCGTGTAACCTCAGTAAAAAAGGAGGGGCATCTCTACCAGCCGGTAACACCTCTTCGGCCACGGCAACTTTATCATCTTCACCAGATGCCACCTCCCAATCGCCTGCGGCTGCCACTCCCGCCCCAATTGGCTCCGAAAGCGATCAGTTGATCGATACCGCTCTAGCGAAAGGCGAAATCAACCAGGAGACAGCCCTGGTCTATAAGGTTTACGCCCAGTTTACCGATGCGCGCCTTCCGTCTCAATATCGGGGGAAGGTCAACCTGAATACCGACAGCCACATCATCGATCAAGTCGAGGCGGAGTTCCCCACCTTATCCCCGCAAGCCCAGGCAAATCTGATCCCTTACCTGGTACCGCCCGTCTATGAAGGCAGTTGGGCGCCGCCAGCGGCAAGCGGGACAGGCCAGGTGACTACCATCAAATTGCCCTGCAGCAAGATTGAGGTCGATCGATGGGCCAGCGAGACTGCGGCAAAGTTTCCAGTTCGTTTTTGGTGGTTAAAAAGTCGCCCTGGGGATAAAAAGGTCGCCGATGCCTTCAAAGGCGCCATGGATGGGGACATCTGGTCTAAACTCACCGGCTTGATGGGGCATACGCCCCTGGATGATACCTCGGTTCAATGCAATGGCGGCGGGGCTGATTTCGATATCTACATTACACCCCAGGTAGAACGAAGCTACGCTGCTGCCTATTACCCGCCTGGCTGCAAGCACACGCCCAGTTACATTGTCGCCAACCCCGCAATCAGTAATGCTATCCTGGCCCATGAATTCATGCATGCCATCCAATGGTCTTATGCAACCTCAGCAGATTGCATGTACCCCGGGGAATATGCCTGGTTAGCGGAAGCTACTGCTGCTTGGGCGCAAGATTATGTTTATCCGGGTGATAACGCCGAGCATCAATATGTACCATGGTTTTATGAAAGCGATGGGGCAGGAAAGCTGCCCACCCTTAATGTCAGGAACGACGCTCACGAGTATGGTGCTTACCTCTTCTTCTCTTACCTGACCCACCATTTCAATAACCCGGGTTTGGTGAAGGCTGCCTGGGACAAAACGACTACGATGAAAAGCGTGGATGCTGTGGACAAAGCCATTCCAGGAGGGCTGGATTCAGTCTGGGGTGACTTTGCCATCACCAATCTCATTGAACCACCTCATGACGAATACCAGAAATGGGACCAGCTCACCACCCGGCCGAGTGGCATAAGCCTGATTAAGGACCAATTACGCCCCAACACCACTTATACCGTCGCAGACCAGATCAATCACTTGAGCATTATGTACGAATGGTACACCTTCACGGATGATACCCGCCTGGTCAGCTTTTACAACGGGCTGTCCTTTAAGCTGGACAATGAACCCATCAATACCTACCTCGGCGTATTGCCGATCAACGATGGCACCCTGCAGTATCAATTCACAGCGCTTGATCCGAAGGACGTTGAAGGGCTCAAAATTCAGGCATATTATAAAATAGCCGGCGACACCGGCTGGCAGGTAGAAGATTGGACGCAGAAATCCCACCTTTCATTCTGCCGGGATGCCAACGCCGAACGACTTACCGATTTGATCATCGTCACCTCGAACAGCACCCAGGATCACGATTATACAAAGACCGGCGCCTATACTTCTCTCCTGGATGTGTCGAATGTGGGATGCTGGCGTTACAGTGGGAATGCATCTTTCCAGTCGGCCGGCTCAGGAGAGGGCGGAGCTTACACCGACCAGCAGACAATACCCACCGTGGTTTTTGAACGGACCGATGCCTCCCCCGATATTCCCTATCCCTATCTTCACTTCAAAGTCGTGGAGGGCCAATGGAACCGCACTTATGATTATAAAAGTACAGATGGCAAATGTATTGGAAACGGCCAGGCTAACGCCAACCTGAGCGCTCAAACCAGCAGTGATTTATTTATTTTATATGGGGCGATCAACGGGCCGTCAGCACGGCGGTATTCCGGCTCTGCCAACGCCAACCAGCCCATCCAAGTCGCCTTTAAGTGCCCTGATGGAAGCCCGGTATCTCCTGTTCCCGCTCAGCCGTGGTTCTATGCGGATGTCTTGAGCCAGGTCCTGCCGAAGGTCTATACCATCCCAACCGGCGGCATTCTAGACGGCAAGGATGACCTGTTAGGAGAGGTCAATGGCGTCAAGATGGCCTACCAATGGCACTTTGAGCCACAATCAGAGCCCGCTGGCGCGCAGGGATCGAAACCGCCGTCCAGCGAATCGACATCACCACCGCCCTCCGGCCAGGCCAACCTGCCAGGAGGAAACAACACGGTTCCGCCAGGCCAGGGGAACGCCAGCTTGCCCGGCATCCCCGATTATCCCCACATCCAATTCTCTCAGCAGCCGGCTCCTGGCACTTTGATGATCATCACGGACGATACCAGGGAAGAGGTAGAGCAATTTTACACCGATCAGCTCACCCGGCTGGGATGGACCAGGTCGCCCGATCAAGGGAACGCTGGCGGCGCCACCACCGGGCTGGAATTTACGAAAGATCAATCAAAAATTTCACTCGTTATCAATGGAACAGACGGCCAGATAACTTTCATGATCTCTATGCAAACTCAGTAGCCGCTGGTAGCCAGCGGAAGCCACTGGCATGAATCTTCGCTCGCCTTGATGGAATGGAGGCCTGAAAATAGGGCATTAATACCACACAGGCCGCCAGGACAATTATCATGTCCGTGGCGGCCTGTGCCTTGATCCGAATACAGCTTGTGTTACTTTGGAGTTATCACCAGGATTGGCCTCACATCCGGGGATCATGCGGCCTTCGCCGTCAGGCTGGCGATCACCGCGCTGGTTGGGTTAGCTACCACCAGGTCGCCAACCTTTAATTGATTGGAAGTAATCTGGACAAGAGTGCCCGAGGTCATTCCTACCTCGACCTTCACCGGCGTCAGGGCAGGTTTATTGCCTGCCACCGCCGTGGTATTGACAGCCGGTGATTGCCCTGAGCTTGAGCCAGCCGAAACGCCGCTCAAAAGATAAACCACAGCCTGGTTACCGATCGTGCGGATCGCGCTGCTGGGCACAACCAGCGCATTCTGGGTTGAAGACACCACGATTTCTGCCGTAGCGGTCATCCCTAAGCGGATCGTTTTATCCGGATCCGTGATCTGGATCGTCACCGGGAAATTGACCACGCCATTGGTGGTGGTGCCAGCGCTGCCCACCGCAGTGACAACCCCATGATAAGTGGTCCCTTGAATGGCATCGAAGGTGATAGTAGCTGCCTGGCCCACCTTGACTTTGGACACATCCACTTCAGAAAGGCCGAGGTCGACATAGTAGGAGGTCATATCGTCCATGCGAAAAGCAATGGTTCCCGCCGAAACGGTATCTCCAACCTGGATGCTGACACTGGTGATCGTCCCGCTGATAGGCGCCCGAACATTTTGCTTGTCAATCGTGGCTTCGTCATTGGTAACGCGCAGTTGAGCCGCCGCAATGGCTGACGTATTACCGCCATTTTGCAGCGCCTCCAGGGCAGCCTGGGCGTCGGCCAGATTCGCTTTGGCCACCGCCAAAGATTTGTCGGCGTCGGCAATTTCGGCAGCCGTCCATTTGCCCTTGTACCAGTTCAATGTTTTCAAAGCCGTATCCCGTTGGGTAATCGCTTTTTCCAGGTTAAGGAGCGCCGGCGCTTTATTATGAAGTTCTGTCACCGGATCGCCCGGCAGGCTTTCGTAATATTGGCGTGCGCGGTTCACATTGTCTTGCGCCATCAGGTAACTGGCCAGGGCATCCGCAATTTGCTGATCCGTCCCGCGGGTTTCCGAGTTCATCATGGCGCGGTGGCTCTGAGCGTGGTTAACTGCCGTTTGGGCATCGATAACTGCTTTCTGATCCTGGTATAAAGCCGTCTGGCTATCGGTCAGGGCTGAAAGCGCTGCCTCTGCCACAGGCAAATCCTCTTTTGCTGTCAAAATCGTAGATGAAAGAGACTGATCCGAGCTGAGGATAGTGGCCGTCAGAGAAGACTCATCCAGGGTAGCCAGAATCTCGTTGGCCTGGACCTGGTCTCCAACCTTAACATTGACCGCACCAACTTTCCCACTGACCTGCCAGCTCACCGTAGCATTCTGGTTAGAGCGCACATTCCCGCTGGCCAGGACGGTCGATTGGATGCTACTGGTCGCCAGTTTGACCACCTGAACGGTGGAGGGGGTTGTGGTAGTGGCAGATTGCGCGGTGATACCCTTGCTATATGCCAGCCATCCCCCCAAACCCAGGGCGCCGGCAAGGCTCATTCCGATTAACCATCGATAAATCCGTTTCATAATGCACCCATCTTTCTACCTGGATTCCATGCCCTTATTCTGACCGGAGCGCTTCAACCGGCTCCAGGTTGGCAGCCCGGTTGGATGGATAAAAACCGAAGAACAATCCGACCGCGGCTGAGAACAGGGTGGCTAACAGGACTGAGTTCATGGTGATCACCGGGTTGATCGAGGCGCTGCTGGAGGCCGCTATTTTTGCAATCAGATCCGCTATGCCCCAGGCCACCATGACCCCGACGATACCACCCGTCAGGCTGAGCACAGCCGATTCGAGCAGAAATTGGATGCGAATGTCACTCTTCCGCGCGCCGAGCGCTTTGCGCAGGCCAATCTCGCGCGTGCGTTCCGTCACCGAGACCAGCATGATATTCATAATCCCAATTCCACCCACGAGCAGGGAGATGCCACCCACCCCACCCAGGAACATGGTCAACGTGCCGGTAATCGACGAAGCCGTGCTCAACATATCCTGCTGATTCATGATGGTGAAATCGGCTGTCGTCACTTTATGGCGTGACATCAACAGGGCTGATACTTCCTGGCTGGCGGCTGTCACCGTCTTCGATGAAGTCGCCTGGACAATAATTTGGTCAACCGCATTCGCTTGCCGCCGGTACTGCGACAGGCGCGTCATGGCAGTGGAGATGGGCACCAGGATCATATTATCTTGCGAACCCAGGCTGCTACCGCCTTTGGAAGTCAGCACCCCGATCACCTTGAAAGGCTGGCCAAGGATGCGGATCGTCTCGCCCGTGACCCCTGAAGTCGACCCAAACAAGGTGCTGGCTACCTGTGAGCCGATGACCGCTACAGAAGCATTCGATGAGACATCGGCGTCCGAAATCATGGCGCCTTCTGCCACTGCCAGGTTGCGCAGGTCAGCATAGTTGGCGGAAACCCCCATGATCGAGGTATCGGTCGTGTTACTCTGGTACACCACGTTGCCCCGGGTGGAGACCGTCTCGGCTACGGCGTTAACATCCGGCGCCACCCCAGAAGTAAGAATGGCGCTGGCATCCGCCATCGTGAGCAGCTGGGGATTAGTCACCTGCGTAGAACTGGCTTTGCCTGCAGTCGGTTGAGCGCCAGCGGAGATAAATAGCAGGTTGGTGCCCATGCTGTCGATTGAGTTGGTGATGGAAGCCTGCGTTCCATTACCGATGGCCAGCATTGAAATGACCGCCGCCACGCCGATGACAATCCCCAGGATAGTCAGGCCGGAGCGCAGCTTATTCGACATGAGGCTGGACAAAGCCTCAATAAGATGCTCAAAGATATTCATGATAAGCTCTCCAATTCTCCGTCACGCAGGCGGATCACCCGTTGGGTCTTTGCAGCAACACCCGGATCGTGGGTGACGATCAAAACCGTGGTTCCTTGATCACGGTTCATGCTAATAATCAGGTCCAGGATTTCCTGGCCCGATTTTGAGTCAAGGTTACCGGTCGGTTCGTCCGCCATCAGGATAGCCGGGTGGTTAATGAGCGCACGGGCAATGGCCACGCGCTGTTGTTGGCCGCCGGACATTTCATTGGGCCGGTGGTTGACCCGGTTCCCCAGGCCAACCATCTCCAAAGCTTCCCGGGCGCGCTGCTTACGGTGGTCGCCCTGATTAGCGTAGCGCATGGGCAGCTCCACATTTTCCAGCGCTGTGGCGCGGGGAAGCAAGTTAAAACTTTGAAAGACAAAACCCACTTTACGATTGCGGATGGCGGCCAGCTTGTCATCCCCCAAACCAGAGGCTTCCTCGCCATCCAGGAAATACTCTCCGCTGGTGGGCAGGTCGAGGCACCCCAGGATGGACATCAAGGTAGATTTACCCGACCCTGAAGGGCCCATGATGGCGACGATTTCACCCCGGTTGATTTCGAAGGACACACCTTTGAGTGCATGCACTTCGACATCACCCATCTTGTAGGTTTTCTGTAGGTTCCGGGCTACAATCACCGGTTCTGCTTTTTTTATTTCGGTCGAGTTCATTTCGAGTAGCTGCTCGTTCATATTAATCCCTGTATCCTGTTCAATTTTTACCTACATTCAATCTTTGTCGACTGGATCAGCCGCCAGAAGATGGGGCGCTGCTGCCTGAAGAAGGTGCACTACCACCGGATGGCGGGGAGCCCGATGGCGGAGAGCCAGCCCCTGAAGGCGGCGCCCCGCCTCCAGCAGGCCCGCCCCCGCTGATCATGCCACCCCCGCCGCCCAGGAGGCCGCCGAACAAGCTGCCCAGAAGATTGTTGGAATTGCTGGACACTGTGGACAGGGTCGTACTGGTTAAACTGGTGGGATTGGTGATGATCAGGTCGCCCACTTTCAACTGGCTAGAGGTGACCTGCGTATGGCTGGAGTCGCTGAGGCCCACCGTCACCTGGACGGGCACAATCTGCTGCACCGTTGAGGATGCGCTTGAGGCATTCGCTGTGGATGAAGTGTTCCCGGTCGTCTGGCTGGTGTTGGCGTTGCCGGATGGGGCTACCAGGTTGGCAGTCGTCAGGATATATACATATTTCTGATTATTGACTGTCTTGATAGCCACGCTGGGAACCACCAGCACACCCTGGGCAGAGGAGACCACCACGTCACAAGAAGCGGTCAGACCGGGCTTGATCTGGTTGTCTGGATCCGTTATTTTGACCGTCACGGTAAAGTTGACCACCCCACTGGAAGTGGAACCCACCTGGCCCACACTGGTGACGGCGCCCGTGTAGGTCTTGCCCGTGATGGCGTCAAAGGTGATAGCTGCGGACTGCCCAACTTTCACACTGGCGATATCCACCTCCGAAACCGATAGATCGATATAGTAGGCGGAGGTATCATCGATGCGGAAGGCAGCCGTACCCGAGGAGACAATATCGCCGGTCATATTGCTGACGCTGGTAACCGTGCCATCAAAGGGAGCGTAAATATATTGGGTATTAATGGTAGCCTGGTCAGCGGCTATCCGCTGTTCAGCCGAAGCCAACGAGGCAGCATCCGGGCCATTTTTAAGCCTGGCCAGGGCAGCCTGTGCATCGGCCAGGTTCGCTTTAGCCAGGGCCAGGGCATTGTCTGCGGACGCGATGTCAGCCGCGGTAGGTTTGCTCTGGATCCATTCCATGTTATAAAGCGCCGAGGCCAGAGAGGTTTTGGCTGCTTCCAGGTTGCTCAGCGCCAGCGCCTTGCGCGAATCGGTGGTGGGAGTCCCAGGCGTATTGTTGTAAATCGCCTGCAACTGGTTGACTTTTTGTTGCGCCAGCAGGTAAGATGCTTCGGCCGCCGCGATCTGTGCCGGGGTGCCGCGGGCATAATTCAAGTTATCGCGAGCCTTTTGTGCGGTATCCACGGCGGTCTGATCGGTGAGCACAGTTTGCTCTGCCGTGGGCAGGGCAGACTGGTTATTTTTCAAATCCGCCAAAGCCTGCTGGGCTGTTACCAGGTCCTCCTGGGCGGTAATAATATTATTCGGCAGGGAGCTCGCATCCAGGCTGGCTAACACCTGGTTGGCTTTGACCGTATCGCCCACCTTGACGGCGATCGTCCCCACTTTTCCACTGGCTTGCCAGGTCACATTAGCAGTCTGTTGCGTGCGCACCGTGCCAGTCGCGCTGATCGTCGAATTGATGTTACCGGTGGACAATTGGGCTGTTTTCAAGCTGGCCAGGGTAGAAGCGGCCGCCTGGGCAGTGGTATATCTCAGGTAACCGTACCCCCCTCCTGCCGCTACCAACAGGGCCACCACGATGATCAACAATGTTTTTCCAATTTTTTTCAAGGTTTTCTTCATGTAGATTTTTCTCCTAAGAAGTTATTCGTTCACATCTTTGAATCGTCCGCCCTGCTCTCGGAGCCTGTTAAGAAGAGGCTTCAGGAATTCGCTGGAACGGCTCGCAAGGGCTGCCTCGACATTTTTTGAAGCACATTGATCATACAAACCCCTTATTTAATTTCGATTTAGACCGGGTGAATAATTGGTAAAATCTAAATAAGCGATTTGAACCAAACTTAACGCCCATCTAAATACTTTTTAAATAATTAGGTGGTAATCTAAATCAGTGAGTTCGGGGCTTTTACCTGTTCCGAACTGGCGTAAAATAAAAAAAGCAGGTGCGGCATGGCAAATACCATTTTGGTTGTCGACGATGCGTCGAATGTACGGCAGTTATTACAGGACTATTTGACCGAGCAGGGCTTTCGGGTCATTACCGCTACCGATGGGCAGGAAGCGCTCTATTCGACCCGCCATGATCCCCCTGATTTGATCTTGCTGGACATCATGATGCCCAAAATGGATGGGTACCAGTTCCTCCGCGCCTATCGCAAAGAACGCCAGACGCCTATTATCATCATCACCGCCAGGGAAGAGGAAACTGATGCGGTGCTTGGGCTGGACCTGGGCGCCGACGATTACGTGGTCAAGCCCTTCCGCATGCGGGAGTTGCTCGCCCGTATCCAGGCAGCGCTGCGCCGGGCTGACCACACCCAGGCCAATTTCGAGCTGCTTCGCTTCGGAGATATTGTCCTGGACGAGCGGAATCATCTCGTCAAAGTCAAGGACTCGCCGGTAACCTTAACCCCGATCGAATTTGACCTGCTGGCGGTGTTCATGCGTTCACCCGGACGGGTATTTCCCCGCTCCGATCTGGTCGATCTTCTGGCTGACAGCGGTTTTTCCGGTCTGGATAGCACGCTGAACGTACACATTCGTAACTTACGATTAAAAATAGAGCCAGACCCGGCCAACCCCGAATATATCAAAACGGTATTTGGGATTGGATACCAGTTTGAGAAGGTCGATTGATCCCGATGCTTAAGTCCTTATATCTAAAGCTCACCCTGGCTTTCATGGTCATCGCCATAACGACCGCGGCGCTGGTGGCTATCTTTATTCGCACCACCAGCGAGAATCGCCTGAGCCAGCTCGTGATCGACCAACAGCGCAATGCCCTGGTGCAATCGCTATCCAGTTATTATGCCGCCAACGGTTCGTGGAATGGCATATCAAGCTACTGGCGCCAATTCCAGGTTCAACTCTTTCCCACCAGCCAACTGCAATCCAAGAACCCGCCCAACCCGAACAGCCAAAATGAGCCGGGCCAGCACAATCCCCTCAACCAGTTTGGCCTGGCTGACGCGAGCGGCAAAGTTTTGATCTCCGTGGATCCCCATGCTCCAGATGGCACCCAATTGAGCCCTGGCGCGATCAGCGCGGGGACAGTCATTATGGTGAACGGAAAGCGGGTGGGCACCGTCCTGGTCGCCAGCCAGCCGCCCGGTTTCAACCAGGCCGAAACCCAATTCTTGAACCGGACCAACCAGGCCTTGTTCCTGGCGGTGCTGGTGGCGTTGATCGCCGCCTTGATCATGGGGGTCATCCTGGCGCGGACCCTGACCCGCCCTTTACGCGACCTGACCAAAGCAGCGCAGAGTATCGCTCATGGGAACCTGGAACAAGAAGTCAAAGTCAGCTCGAAAGACGAAATTGGCCAGCTAGCCACCTCTTTCAACAGCATGAGCCAGGAGGTTGCTCGCGTTAACCAGCTTCGCAAGCAGATGACGGCAGACATTGCCCATGACCTGCGCACACCCCTGACCGTGATCGGCGGTTACGTAGAATCGATGCGCGACGGCGTGCTATCCCCCACCCACGAGCGATTGTCGCTGATCTACACTGAGATAGAACGCCTGCAGTCCCTGGTGGCTGATTTGCGCATGCTTTCGCAGGTAGATGCGGGCGAGCTACCGCTCAACCCCCAGCCCATCTCGCCCGAAACCCTGTTGAACCAGTCCTGCGCCCTTTTTCAGCACCATGCTCAACAGCATGGCGTGGCCTTAATGGTGAAGGCTAATCCACAGCTCCCGAACATTACGGTTGACGAAGGGCGCATGATGCAGGTAATGGATAACCTGATCAGCAATGCCCTTCGCTATACGCCGCAAGATGGTCAAATATGGCTCATTGCCCAAAAACCCCAAGAGGAAGTCGAGCTCATTGTCAAAGACACAGGGCCTGGCATCAACCCCGATGACCTGCCCAATATTTTTGACCGGTTTTACCGCGCGGATAAATCGCGCCACAGCGAGGCCAGTGAATCAGGCCTCGGCTTAGCGATCGTGAAGGCCCTGGTGGAAGCCCAGAAGGGCCAGGTGTGGGCGGAATCGTCGCTGGGCAAAGGGACTTCTATAGTTATGAAGTTTTCCCCCGCTACAATGGTAGATGTAAAGCCGGCTTAAGCGGCTTTTACCCCCTGGGTGCCAGGCAGCCTGGCATGACTTATTGGGAACTGGTTCACTGATCGGGATGAACCTGGCCCGAAAAGCCCTCGACCCGAGCGAACAGGCGTGCCAGATGTTCGACCACCTCCTGGGGCAGGGCGCCGCGCTGGACCGCCTCGATGTTCTGGCGCAGGTGGACCGGGCTGCCTGTCCCGCTTAAAACCAC